>NZ_ASZW01000036.1:0-7922 GCF_000468215.1 Arthrobacter sp. CAL618
CCCGCCAGATCTCACCGCTCGGCGGTGATGTTTAGCGCAACAGGGTCACTAGCCCCTAGAAAGACCGACCTAGTGAAGCACCGTGTGCGACACGCTGTCCGGGTTGCCGAACCGGTGGGCGGTGATGCTGACAGCCTGCTCGTGCAGGAACGGAAGCATTTCGATCCGACCCGACTCAGTGACGGGTCCGGCGTAGATGGCAACATCCGGATCCCCGTCAGTGGCCGCGCACAGTTCCGAATAGCCGCCGCCGACCAACCGAACCCGCCCCAGCGAGGCCGTGGGCGCGTGCTTCAGCCACGCGGCGTCGTCGTCCACGCCGTGTTCAATGTTGTGCGCCGAGAGCGCCGCTGTGAGAGCCGGCGGTAGCGGGTGAGCCGTCGAAACCCGCAGAGAGGCACCGGCACGCAGGCCGGCAGCGAGGACCCGGACCAAACCAGCCAGGGTGCCGGCCTCGTTGAGCCGGATGGTGACAGCACCGGCAATGTAACGGAACTCATTGCGTTCCACCCCGAGGTCCGACACGTCGCGATTGGCACCGAAGGACCTGACCCAATGACGCTGATCGTCCGCGGTCGCCCGGGCCAGGAACCCCTGGTCGACGGCGGGGATATCGGCTGCGTGCAGCAGATCCCGCACCGGCCCACTCAACGGAGCATGAACGTTTCCGGGATGCAGCTCGACGGGGTTCCAGCTGCCCAGGTGAATCAGATAGTTGGGGCCACCAGCCTTGGCGCCCGGCCCGACAGCTGAACGCTTCCAGCCACCAAACGGCTGGCGCTGAACAATTGCACCGGTAATGCCGCGGTTCACATACAGATTGCCTGCCTGGACAGCGTCCAGCCACTGGGCAAGTTCATCGCCATCCATGGTGTGAATGCCTGCCGTCAGCCCGTAGGGGCTGGCGTTCTGCCACTCGATCGCCTGTGCCAGCGAGTCCGCGTGCATCACGCCGAGGACCGGACCGAAAAATTCAGTGAGATGGAAGTAGCTGCCCGGTTTCACTCCAGCGCGGACGCCGGGGCTCCACAGCCGTCCGGTGTCGTCGAGCTGCTTCGGCTTGACCAACCAGGTTTCACCCTCGCCAAGGGTAGTCAGCGCGTCGCGCAGTTTCCCCTCAGCAGGCTCGATGACAGGACCCATCTCGGTGGCCGCATCTTCCGGGTAACCGACCTTCAGCGACGCCACTGCGTCAACCAGCTGGTTGCGGAACCGCGCCGACTTCCCGGCCGCACCCACCAGAATCACCAGCGACGCGGCCGAGCACTTCTGCCCGGCATGGCCGAACGCGGACTTGACGACATCGGCCGCGGCAAGATCGAGGTCCGAACTGGGAGTGACGATCAGCGCGTTCTTGCCGCTGGTCTCCGCGAGCAGCGGCAGGTCATGGCGCCAGCTGCGGAACAGCTTGGCGGTGTCGTAGGCACCGGTCAGGATGACCCGGTCCACCGACGGATGCGAAATGAGGTGCTGACCCACCGGCCCCTCCTCAACATCCGCGAAATGCAGCACCTCGCGGGGCACCCCAGCGTCCCACAGCGCCTGGACCAGCACTGCCGCGCAACGCTTGGCCTGCGGTGCAGGCTTCACGACGACGGCGCTGCCCGCCGCCAACGGTGCCAGAGCCGACCCCGCGGCGATGGCCACCGGGAAGTTCCACGGCGGCGTGACGACCGTCAGGCGTGCAGGCACGAACTCGGCGCCCTCCACCTGGTCCAGTTCCTCGGCGAGCAGTGCGTAATAGTTGGCGAAGTCGATCGCCTCGGAAATCTCCGGATCGGACTCGGCAACCGTCTTGCCGGTCTCACTGGCAGCAACTTCCACCAGGTCACCACGGATCGCTGCGAGCCGGGCCGCTGCGTTCCGCAGTACCCCGGCCCGTTCGGCTCCGGTCCGGGACGCCCATTCCTGCTGGCCGGCAAGGGCCGCAGCGATGGTGCGCTCGACGTCGTCGTTGGTGTCCAGCCAGGAAGCTTCCACCAACTCAACCCCCAGGGTTGACCCCGGAACCCGCTGAAGAATCTCGGTGGCCCAGTCCCTGATGACGGGCAGCGACGGGTCGGAGTCGGACTGGTTGGCGAACTCGCCGGGTGCAGTTTCCACGAACCGGTCAACGCTCTGCGCCCGGTTGGGACCCGGCACCACAGCATCCACAGCGGCCAGTGAGGCGAGGAAACGCTGCTTCTCTCGCTCAAACAGGTGCGGACTCTTGTTCAGCTCAAAGACAGCCGACATGAAGTTTTCCTGGCTCGCGTTTTCTTCGAGCCGGCGGATCAGGTAGCTGATGGCGACGTCGAACTGGGCCGGGTGCACCACCGGTGTGTACAGCAGGAGCGAGCCGACGTCCTTCTTGATCTCCTCCGCCTGCTCCTCGGCCATCCCGAGCAGCATTTCGAACTCGATGCGATCCTCCACGCCGCGCGCCAAGGAGAGCAGGCGTGCGAAGGCGATATCGAACAGGTTGTGACCGGCGACGCCGATCCTGACCGCCTCCGCGTTGTCCGGACGCAACGCCCAATCGAGGCAGCGCTTGTAGTTGGTGTCGGTCGCTTCCTTCGACGGCAGGGTGGCGGGCTCCCACCCGTGAACCTTCGCGTCGACGAGTTCCATTGCCAGGTTGGCGCCCTTGACCAGCCGCACCTTGACGGCCGAACCGCCACGAGCACGACGTTCGGTGGCCCAGCCAGTGATGTCCTGCAGCGCGCCGAGCGCGTCCGGCAGGTAGGCCTGCAACACGATCCCCGCTTCGAGATGCAGCAGGTCCTCGGTGTCGAGGATGCGCTTGAAGACCGCCACGGTCAGGTCAAGGTCGTGGTATTCCTCCATGTCGAGGTTGATGAACTTCGGCGCAGGGGAGGAGGCAGCCAACCGGTACAGGGGGAGCAGCCGCTCCGNCCGCGACCCGCTCCACCGTCTCGTGGAAGTCCCACAGGTTCATGGTGCTCACCACCGAGGACACCTTGACGGAGACGTAGTCGACGTCGTCGCGGGCCAGCAGTTTCTTGGTTCCGGCGAGGCGCGCGTCTGCCTCCTCGTGGCCGAGTACCGCTTCGCCGAGCAGATTAATGTTGAGCCGAACAGCTTCGCCCCGCAAACCGGCGATGGCCTTGCCCAGCTTCTGGGGGCGGGCGTCAACGATGAGGTGTCCCACCATCTCGCGGAGCACCCGCTGGGCTACCGGGACCACGATGCCGGGCAGCGTCGGGGCGAGAGCGCCGCCAAGCTTCACGGCGCCGCGCATGTACCAGGGCAGGAACGACGGCGTCTGCCGCGCCAGCTTTGAGAGGTTGCGTGCAGCGACCGCGTTGTCTTCGGGCCGGATGACCCGGTCAACGAAGCCCAGTGTGAACTGCAGCCCGGCGTCGTCCTTCAGGACCTCGGCGAGCAGCTGCGCCGACCGCGACCCACGGGTGACTGTCGGTTCGGGGCGCCGGACGTCGTCCAGGTGCAGCCAGCGGCGGACCAGCGCGACGGCGTCGTCACCCAGGTCTGCGGGAGCGGGATCGGCTGTGGGAAAGAGCTGTGTCATGCGATCGTGCCTCACAATGTGACGGGCCACTGTCATCGGTTCCTGGTATCAGGTGGTATTCCCCTTGCGGGGCCGGTGGCCGATCAGCCGGGGGCGCACTCCGCCTCGGCGTGGCAGTGCGCGACCTGCGTGCGCGCGTACCAGAATCATCGTAACCCGCGCCACAGGTCGCCGTCGCCAATCTGCGCTAGAGTGGTCGCATGTCTGTAGTACAACTCCTTAGCTAGCCGCACAGTCAACCGTGCGGCATGCCCCTCCCTGGATGAGGGGCTTTTGTGTGTCTAGGGGCAATTGATCAAGAGGACAGGGCAACAACAGTGAGCACGCAACCCGACGCCGGGCAACCGGACGAGAACACCTACAGTTTCGCTGACATCGAAGCCCGATGGCCCGCGGAGTGGGACCGGCTCCAGCCGTTCAAGCCAGCCGACGACGGCTCACGTGAGCGCCGGTATGTGCTGGACATGTTCCCGTACCCCTCAGGTGACCTGCACATGGGGCACGCCGAGGCGTTCGCGATGGGCGACGTCGTCGCCCGCTACTACCGGCAGCAGGGGTTCGACGTCCTGCACCCCATCGGCTGGGACTCGTTCGGGCTGCCCGCCGAAAATGCGGCCATCCAGCGCAACGCGCACCCGTCCGAATGGACCTATACCAACATCGAGACGCAGGCCAACTCGTTCCGCCGCTACGCGATCAGCGTTGACTGGTCCCGTCGGCTGCACACGTCCGACCCCGGGTACTACCAGTGGACGCAGTGGCTGTTCCTGCGCTTCTTCGAAAAGGGTCTGGCGTACCGGAAAAACTCTCCGGTCAACTGGTGCCCGAAAGACCAGACGGTGCTGGCCAATGAGCAGGTAGTCAACGGCGCCTGCGAGCGCTGCGGCACCCCAGTCACCAAGAAGAGCCTCAACCAGTGGTACTTCAAGATCACCGACTACGCGGATCGTCTGTTGGACGATATGGACCAGCTGCGGGGTCACTGGCCCGAGCGGGTCCTGGCCATGCAACGCAACTGGATTGGTCGCTCCGAGGGTGCCCACGTCGACTTCGTCATCGAAGAGGCCGACGGGCAGCCGGCCCAGAGCGTTCCCGTGTTTACCACCCGGCCGGACACGCTGCACGGCGCCACGTTCTTCGTGGTGGCGGCAGACGCCCCGTTGGCCCTGGACCTGGTCACCGAATCCCACCGGGCCGAGCTGGAAGAATACCGGGAGGGCATCAAGTCCCTGTCGGAGATCGAGCGGCAGTCGACCGAGCGCGAAAAGACCGGAGTGTTTACCGGCCGCTGGGCGATCAACCCCCTGAATGGGGAGAAGCTGCCGGTCTGGGCCGCCGACTATGTGCTGGCCGACTACGGCACCGGCGCCATCATGGCCGTTCCCGCCCACGACCAGCGCGACCTGGACTTCGCCCGCGCCTTCGAGCTGCCGGTCCGAATGGTCGTGGACACCGGTGCCGAGGATCCGGCGGTGTCGGGGATCGCCACCACCGGCGACGGCACCCTGGTGAACTCCGGTGAGCTGGACGGGCTGGGCAAGGACGAAGCCATTGCCCGCGCCATCGATCTGGTCGCCGAGCACGGCACCGGCGAGCACACGGTCAACTACCGGCTGCGCGACTGGTTGTTGTCCCGGCAGCGATTCTGGGGCACCCCGATCCCGATCATCCACTGCGCCACCTGCGGCGAAGTACCGGTCCCCGACGACCAGCTGCCCGTCACGCTGCCGGAAGACCTGCGCGGCGGCGACCTGTCCCCGAAGGGGACCTCGCCGCTCGCCGCCGTCGAGGACTGGGTCAATGTGCCCTGCCCGCAGTGCGCCGGGCCCGCCAAGCGGGACACCGACACGATGGACACCTTTGTCGATTCCTCCTGGTACTTCCTGCGGTTCGCATCCCCTGACACCACCGACGCGCCGTTCGATACCGACGCAGTGAACCGTTGGCTGCCCGTCGGACAGTACGTGGGCGGCGTTGAGCATGCCATTCTGCACCTGCTGTACAGCCGCTTCTTCACCAAGGTGCTGTTCGACCTGGGCCTGATCGGGTTCACCGAACCGTTCTCGGCGCTCCTGAACCAGGGGCAGGTGCTCAACGGCGGCAAGGCCATGAGCAAGTCGCTCGGCAATGGCGTCGACCTGAGCCAGCAGCTGGACAAGTTCGGCGTTGACGCCATCCGGCTGACCATGGTGTTCGCCTCCCCACCCGAGGACGACGTCGACTGGGCCGATGTGTCGCCGTCGGGTTCGTCGAAGTTCCTGGCCCGTGCCTGGCGGCTCGGTCAGGACGTGACCAGTGTGCCCGACGTCGACGTCTCAGGCGGCGACCGCGCGCTGCGGTCGGTCACGCACCGGACCGTCGCGGACAGCGCTGCCCTGCTGCAGGGGAACAAATTCAACGTGGTCATTGCCCGTGTGATGGAACTGGTCAACGCAACCCGCAAGGCCATCGACTCGGGTGTTGGGGGCGCCGATCCGGCTGTCCGCGAAGCCACGGAGGCGGTGGCGATCATCCTGAGCCTCTTCGCTCCCTACACCGCCGAGGACCTGTGGAACCGGCTGGGGCACCCAGCCTCGGTGGCAACAGCGGGCTGGCCCGCGGTCGACGAGTCGCTGCTGGTGCAGGAGACTGTCGTCGCCGTCGTACAGGTGCAGGGCAAGGTCCGTGACCGGCTGGAGGTGTCCCCGGACATCACCGAGGATGCGCTGCGGGAGTTGGCGCTGGCCAGTCCCCAGATCCAGAAGACCCTCGACGGCAGGGGAATCCGGACGATCATTGTGCGGGCTCCGAAGCTGGTCAATATCGTTCCGGAGTAACCATGCGGGCCGACAAAGCAGTGAAGTCTCCAGCAGGACAGGGTGGTCCGGCGTCGGCTGAACCACGCCCGTCGGCCGCGGAACAGGCACCACGGACGCCGGCAAAAACCGGCTCTGCGGCCTGGTACTCGATGAGGTGGCTGGAGCGACTGTGGGTCCGTCCGTCGGGAACCCGTGCCGCGCAGGAGGCCGCCGCACCGTCCCGCATCGCTGTGGTGACTGACTCGGCTGCGGCCATACCGCCCGAGTGGCTGGCAGTCGGGGGTGCCGCGCGTGGGGTCGTCGTCGTGCCCATGCCGGTGATGATTGCCGGACGGATCTTCGGTGAGGGCACCGACGACCTGACCGGGCCGCTGTCGGTGGCGTTGGCCGAAGGCGCCGAAGTGCGCACGTCCCGGCCGTCGCCGGGCCAGTTCGAGAGTGTCTACCNGGCGGCTCGAAGCCGACGGAGCGACGGGAATCCTCTCGGTGCACCTCTCGGGCGACCTATCGGGGACCACCGACGCGGCGCGCTGGGCGGCGGCAGCCGTCTCCATCCCGGTGGAGGTGCTCGACTGCCGGACGGTCGGGATGGCGATGGGTTTCGGTGTGGCGGCGGCCCAGGCGGCTGCGCGTGACGGGGTCGACCTTGCTGGAGCGTCAGCGGTAGCGCGCGCGGTCTGTGATTCGTCGACGCTCAGATTTCTGGTACCCAGCCTGGAGCAGCTTCGTAAAGGGGGCCGGATTGGCACGGCAGCGTCCATGCTGGGAACACTGTTATCGGTGAAACCGATCCTCAGTGTGCAGGAGGGACGGATCCTGCCGCTCGAAAAAGTGAGGTCCCTGCCCAAAGCTACCGCCCGCCTGTTGGACCTGGTGGAAGCGGACCTTGCCGGGAGGCCCGGCGCCGTGGTCGCCTTCCACTACTTCGGCAATCAATCCCAGGTGCAGGAGCTGACACTGAACCTCCAGGAGCGCCACCCCGAAGTTCGGACAGTCCTGGCGCAACTCCCGGCAGTGCTGGCTGCCCACACCGGGCTGGGAGTCATCGCTATCGCCGTGGCAGGGCGGATTGACGACGACGGCGACGCTCGACCGTCCACTGCCGACTGACTGCTACTGGGTTTACCCACATACGCAGCCGTACGGTCTCCTTCCCCTGGCGGTAAATCCTAGGCTCGACCCATGGCCAGACATCGTTGGGTAACCAGCCCACCGCCCCGCGGCGCCTTGGGGTTTCGACCGGATCCGATCGGGGCTGCTGATCCCTCCCAGGGATACGAGGATTTCGAGGCTTTAGACCCGCCCGGTCCGCCAGCCGATAGTGGGCGCCGGTGGGCAATCGGTCGTGGCGTATCCTTCGTGGTGCTTGGTCTGGCACTTGCGATCGCCTTCGGGCTTTTCCTGCTCCGGGGCGGGCCGGCACCTGAGATCACCTCGGTCGCGCTGGATAGTCCGCTTGCCGGGCAGCAGACACCTCCGGCCCACGCATCAGGTGCACCAGCCTCATCGGAACCCACGCCGTCAGGTGCACCGTACTCGGGAACACTGTCTTCGGGAACACTGTCTTCGGGAACACTGTCTTCGGGAACACTGTC
>NZ_ASZW01000037.1:0-1272 GCF_000468215.1 Arthrobacter sp. CAL618
GTGGTGTGGTCGAGTTCGCAGAACACCGCCAACCGGTTACATCCCGGATGCCGACACGTCCCGTCCCTGACCCGGACCGCATCCTTCAGGTCCTGCGGGACCCGGTACGTGGTCGCATCAGCGCCAAGCCTGGCCCCGGTGAAGGGGTGGGTGAGGATCCTGGTGAACGATGGTGCGTGCCCGGCGAGCTTCCGTGCCGTCTCGGGATCAATCGGCCCGTAGCCTTCCAGCTCACCGGGAGCATCCCCGCCGAGGAGAGTCATCACCGGGACGGTGACGAACACCTTCGCCTGCACACCCCAATACGTGCTGGCCTCCCCCGACTGGCTGGATCCGCTGGACCCGGTCGATTTGCTGTCGCTCTTGCCATCGTTGCCGCCGTTGTCCTCGGCGCCCGTTTCATGATCGCCGGTGGGTCCGGCGCTGGTCAGAACGTCCACTAGAACATCGGCGCGTAACTGGGTGAGAGTCCTGGCCTCGTCGGGTCCCTGCAAGGCCCGGGCTGCGGTGTCGACGCGGTGGAAAATCCCGGCAGCCTGGTCGGTGGGTAGGTAGGCTTCGAGCCACGCCATCCCGTCGTAGGCAGGACTCAGCTGCACTAACCGGCCCAGGACTGCTTTTTGACGGCGGGTGCTGATCGACTCGGGGTGCAGCCTCTCCCGGAGCCTCACTGCCTGGTAATAGAACTTCGAGACCGTCATCTTCCCGGCCATCGTAATGAGCCGGTCCTCGAACGCCGCCGACGCCGCCGCGAAGGTATGGGGGATGCTGGTGACTTCCTCCACCACAGCCCACGCGTGGCGACGGGAAAACCGACCAGCTTCCAAAGCATGGAGGGTGGAAGGGTAATGCCGGACCAGCAGGGTGCTGTGTTCGATCAGGGACCCCGCGGTACGTTCCGGCAAATGCAAGGCGGCGCCGACCTAGGCCGCGGCGAGGGGCTTATCAAATCCAAAGGCCCCGCGACCGCCGTGGATCTGCTCGGCCTGGAGGTCCAACGCCCGGGTAGCTAACTTGGCTTCCTGCGCATCAAGCCAGGACCTCAGCTCAGCGACGTCCTTCAACGCGTCCAACGTCTGAGCAGAGTCCAGACCCGCCACCGCAGCCAACCCGAGATGGCCGGTCAAGGCAGGCGATTCCGCGCTGGAACGCACCCGCCCACCCGAACCAAATACCGGACCAGGCATGTCAGGCGGGTCGGCCTGAGGTGCCTCCCAGAACGCGTCAACGCTGAGCGGACCACCCGGACCATACCCACCCGAGGCACCCGAG
>NZ_ASZW01000038.1:0-2698 GCF_000468215.1 Arthrobacter sp. CAL618
CCGCGGCCGCCGCGCCAATACCGGTCAGGACCCAGCCCAGGATCCTGAGCGAGTGCGCCGGCGGGACCGGTTCGCTCAGGGAGTACTCGTCAGGGTCCCGCCGGTTGTAGTAAAGGATAAATTCGGTGCCCGGCACCAGCTCCTTGCCCTCCCTGAAAGAGAACAGGGTCTCCCGGATCTCGTATTCCTGGTCATGCCAGCGATAGCCGATGCCCTCCCCGGAGACGAAAACCACTGCGTCAGTGGCGGTCCAGCCGAGCTGGGAGGTACGGATAATCCAGGCGACCAGGATCAGCAGAATCCCCGGCACCAGCCCCACCCACGTCAACACCTCAGTGATGACACCCCACAACTGAGACTGGTTCTCCATAGCTTGATGCTATCGAGAATCTATTGACGCTGCGGTAACACCGAGGTGGCCCGGAGCGCACGGCCCACCTTATCGGCTGTGTCACGCAACAGCACGGCGATCTGCCCGGACCGCCGATCAAAGTCCGCCGCGTCGAGGGAAACCGCAACGGATCCCACGATCTGCCCGGCCGCGTTCCGCACCGGCGCACCCAGGCAGGATGACCCGATCATGAACTCTTCGCGCTCGACGGCGATGCCACCCGCGCTGACCTTCTCGAGTTCCCGCTCCAGGTCGTCGCGGGTCCGGATGGTATTGGACGTCATGGCGGGCAGCCCCTGCCTGGTCAGGAACGCCCGCCGCCGCGTAGGGTCCATCCCGGCGAGGAAGATCTTTCCGAAGGCGGTGGCGTGCGCGGCGTCGTTGAAGCCGAAGCCCATGGGGGTGATGCGTCGCCGGGTCGGGGAATCCACCACGTGGGCCACCACAATGTGATCACCGCGGTGCACCGCATAGTAGGCGGCGGCGTCGCCCCTCGAATGCAGTTCGAGTACCAGCCTGGCAACGGCCGACGGCGTTCCGATCTGGCGGTGCAGCGACGCATCCAGGGCATGCAGTTTATAGCCGAGGGCGTAGCGGCTCTCATCCTTCAAATGGACCAGATGCCGTGATTCCACCAGGGTTTTCAGGAGCCGGTACACACTGGGGAGCGGCATGTCCAAAGCCGCCGCAATTTCCTTGGCGGACAGTCCACGCTCGTCGGCGGCAACGACGTCGAGCAGCGCAAAAGCTTTCTGCACCGAAGCCATACCGGTAAGAGCATCGTTGCGTCCCATGCCCCCATCTTCGCCGGTCCGTCAAGTCAGGGGCAACCTACTCGACGGTCAGCTCACCCATGCGACCCCAACCGTCGGCGGCGATCTTCTCGCTGATGATCTGCGGGGTCTCCATGAGTGCCTGCGGCATGTCCTTCATCGCCTGCTGGAAGTGGGCGCTGTTGACGTGGTCCCCGGCGGCGTCGTCCTGGAACGCTTCGACCAGGACGAACTCGTTGGGGTTCTCGACGCTGCGCGACCAGTCGAACCACAGGTTCCCCGGCTCGTTGCGGGTGGATTCGGTGAACTGGCGGGTGAGGTCGAGCCACCGGTCGGTCCAGTCCGGTTTGACGTTGAATTTGACGACGATGAAGATCATTGCGGGCCTGCCTTTGGGTCGTGGGATGGGGCTCGTGTTTCCAGCAGTCTGCCGTTAATCACCGCAGCCTCCAACTTCGGTTCTCGCCTTGTGAGAATGCGTGGTGCCCGCCAGGCGTCGCACGCCTACGCTGGCAGTGGAACAACCCTCTATCGAAGGAGATTGAGATGAGTAGTCCGATGCAGGTCCGCACCATGATCAGCCCGGCCCGGTACGTCCAGGGCAAAGGCGCCATCCACCGGGTGGGCGAATTCCTCACGCCGCTGGGCAGCAAGCCGTTGATCGTGGCGGACGATCTGGTCTGGGGTTTCGTAGCGCACGACGTCGAAGCCTCCATGACTGCCGCCAACCTACCGACCACCCGGGTGGGGTTCGGCGGGGTCCCCAGCGCCAACGAGGTCAACCGGTTGACCGCCCTGATCTCCGAGCACCAGGCCGACGTGATCGTGGCAGTGGGCGGCGGCAGCACCATCGACGCGGTCAAAGCGTCGGGCTTCGCGGCGGGGATCCGCTGGGTCACCGTCCCCACCGTCGCCTCCACCGACGCACCCACCTCTGCCCTGTCGGTGATTTACACGGACGACGGCGTCTTCGAGGAGTACCGTTTCTTCCCCCGCAACCCGGACCTGGTGCTGGTGGACACGCAGCTGGTCGCCAACGCGCCGGCGTCGTTCCTCGCCGCAGGAGTGGGCGACGCCCTCGCCACCTGGCTGGAGGCCCGGGCCACCAGCCAGTCCTTCGCCAACACCATGGCCGGTGGCCTGCCCACCGTGACCGGCACCGCCCTGGCCCGGCTGTCCTGGGACGTGCTGTGGGAAAACGCGCTCCCGGCGCTCGACGCCGTCCGCGACAACGTGGTCACCCCCGCCCTGGAAAAGGTGGTGGAGGCCAACACGCTGCTGTCCGGGCTCGGGTTCGAGTCCGGCGGGCTGGCCGCCGCCCACGCCATCCACAACGGGCTGACCGCCGCCAACCAGACCCACGGCCTGGCGCACGGGCAGAAAGTCAACATCGGATCCCTCACCCAACTGGTCCTTGAGGGCGCACCCAGCGCCGACATCCGGGACTTCGTCGAATTCACCACCCGGGTGGGGCTGCCGAACACGCTGACCGAGATAGGCCTGTCCACCGACGATGACGAGGACCTGCGGCGGG
>NZ_ASZW01000038.1:2708-4949 GCF_000468215.1 Arthrobacter sp. CAL618
GCCGAAGCGGCAACCGTGCCCGGCGAGACCATCCACAACATGCCCTTCCCCGTGGGGGTCGACGACCTCACCAGCGCCCTGAAATCGATTGAACGGCTGTCGGCCGGCATCCGTCGCCAGGCGGGACTGCCCGAACCGGTGCAGTACAAGGCGAAACACTGAGCACCCGGCCGGCGCCGCGGATGCTCGACGCCCTGCGCGCGGCAGTCGCCGACCCGGGGCAGGTCAAGACCCGCGCCATCGACCTGCACGCCAACGCCCACGACGCCTCGCACTTCCTGCTCATCCCCCAGGCGGTGGTGGTGCCCTCCGACGCTGCCGAGGTGGGGGCCTTGCTGCGGGCCAGCGCCGCGCAGGGCCTTCCGTTGACCCTCCGCTCGGGAGGCACCAGCCTGAGCGGGCAGGCTGTCACCGACAGCGTGTTGGTCGACGTACGCAGGAACTTCCGGGAGATCGAGGTGCTCGACGACGGCGCCCGGGTGCGGGTCCAGCCGGGTGTCACTGTGAGGGCACTCAACGCCCGGCTGGCCCGGTATGGGCGGAAGTTCGGCCCGGACCCCGCCAGCGAAGCGGCGTGCACCATCGGCGGGGTGGTGGCGAACAACTCGTCGGGGATGAACTGCGGCACCACTGACAACGCCTATCGGACCCTCGAGTCGGTGACGGTGGTGTTGCCCAGCGGCACCGTCGTCGACACCGCGGCCGCCGACGCGAACCCCAGGCTACGGGCCCTGGAACCTGACCTTTTTGACGGGTTGCTGCGCTTATCCGCACGGCTGCGGGACAACCCCGCGTCCGTGCGGACGGTGCGCCACCAGTTCTCCATGAAGAACACCATGGGGTACGGGCTGAACTCCCTGCTCGACTTCAACACCCCCGCCGACATGCTGGCCCACCTGATTGTGGGCAGCGAGGGCACCCTGGGCTTCATCGCCGAGGCGGTGTTCCGCACCATTCCCCGCCCGGCGTTCGCGGCGACGGGCCTGCTGGTGTTCCCGGACCTGGAAACCGCGACTGCAGCCCTGCCCGCCCTGGTCGATTCGGGAGCGGCGACCGCTGAGCTGATGGACGCCGTCTCCCTGAAGGTGGGTCAGACCCTGACGGGGGCTCCCAACGTCGTCCGCGGCCTCAACATTCTGCAGCACTGCGCACTCCTGGTGGAGTATTCGGCGTCGTCGGCGGCTGAACTCGACGACCTGCAGGGCGACCAGCCGCGGCTGCTCGCAGGTCTCGGGCTGAGCGAACCTGCCCGTTTCAGCTCCGACCCGGCGGCCCGGGCGAGCCTGTGGCAACTCCGCAAGGGCCTCTACGCGTCGGTGTCGGGGGCCAGACCGCCGGGCACCACCGCCCTGCTGGAGGATGTGGTGGTCCCCGTCCCCGCTCTGGCGCGCACCTGCACCGAACTGACCAGGCTGTTCGGCGAGCACCGTTACAGCGACAGCGTGATTTTCGGGCATGCCAAGGACGGCAACATCCATTTCATGCTCACCGACCGGTTCGCTGCCCCCGACGAGCTGGAGCGGTACCGGGCATTTACCGAGGACATGGTGGATCTGGTGCTGGGCGAGAACGGGTCGCTGAAGGCCGAGCATGGCACCGGCCGCATGATGTCGCCGTACGTCCGCCGGCAGTACGGCGCTGAGCTGTACTCGATCATGCGTGAACTCAAGCAGTTGTTCGACCCGGCCGGCATGCTCAACCCGGGAATCATCCTCGACGACGACCCGGAGGCCCACCTCCGCCACATCAAGACCGCGCCACCGGTGGCCCCCGAGGTGGACCGCTGCGTCTCCTGCGGCTTCTGCGAACCGGTCTGCCCCAGCAAGGACATCACCCTTACCCCACGCCAGCGCATCGTGACCCTGCGCGCCATCGAGCAGGCACGGCTCGACGGCGACCCCGGCTTGGCGGCGCGGCTCGAGGACGATTACGACTACGAATCGGTCCAGACCTGCGCCGTCGACGGCATGTGCCAGACCGCGTGCCCGGTGGAAATCAACACGGGGTCGCTGGTCAAACGGCTGCGCCGCGACGACGCCGGACGAGCCGCAAACCTGGCGTGGGGCGGGGCAGCGCACCGGTGGAACCTGGTCACGCGCGGCGGTGGGCTGGTACTCGACGCCGCAGCGAAGGTTCCCGACGCCGTCGTCGTCCCGGCGAACCGGCTGGCCCGGGCGGTGCTGGGGCACGACACGGTGCCCCTGTATTCCGCCGAGCTGCCGTCGGGCGGGGCCCGGCGGG
>NZ_ASZW01000039.1:0-1835 GCF_000468215.1 Arthrobacter sp. CAL618
CCCGACGCCGTGTACTTTCCGGCTTGCGTCGGGACGATGTTCGGGCCGGCCGGGACCGGTTCGGGAGTGCAGACGAGTTTCGCGTTGCTCTGCGAGCGCGCGGGGCTTTCACTGCTGGTACCGGCTGGGATTGACGGGCTGTGCTGCGGGACGCCGTGGTCGTCGAAGGGCATGGCCGCGGGTGAGGCGACGATGCGGGCGAAGACTGTCGCAGCGTTGCGGGAGGCCACGCACGACGGCGAGCTCCCGATCGTCTGCGACGCCTCCTCCTGCACTGAGGGGCTCAACGGCGCGCTTGAACAGGCCTCTCGTGAACTGGAGGCGTCCGGCCGGCCACCGCTGGTGATGCTGGATGCAGTGCAGTTTGTGGCCGACCGGGTGCTGCCCCTGCTGGGTGCCGTCGAACCGCTCGAGTCGCTGGCACTGCATCCCACCTGTTCCTCGACGCGGCTGGGCCTGAATCCGGCGCTGGAGGCGGTGGCCGGCGTCGTCGCGAGTGAAGTGCTGGTCCCTGAAACGTGGGGGTGCTGCGCCTTCGCCGGTGACCGCGGGATGCTTCACCCCGAGCTCACCGCGTCCGCCACGAGCCGGCAAGCCGTCGATGTTGCCGGCTTCAACGCCTCGGCCCACGCCTCGTGCAACCGCACCTGCGAACTGGGGATGACCCGGGCCACCGGGGAGGACTATCGCCATATCCTTGAACTACTAGAGGAAAGAACGAGGATCCCCCCATGCGACTGATCGCCCCGAATTGCTACCAGCTCGAAAATTCGAAGGGTGCAAACGGGTATCTGGTCAGCGCCAACGGGTCCACAGCGATCATCGACCCGGGCATGCCGGGCGGGTATGCCCGGTTGCTCGACGAGCTGCGGGACGCGGAGCCGGTCATTGGCCCGGTCACTGACATTCTGCTGACTCACTACGACGCCGATCACACCCGGGTGGCGAAACGCCTGCAGCAGACCCTGGGAGTGCCGGTCTGGCTCGGCGCCGAGGACGCGGCGATCCTGCGCGGCGACGTGCCGCCACCAACCCGTTTCAGACGCTTCCTGGCCAGGGTCTTCCCCACCGACTATCCGGCGCGGGTGACCGAACTGACCGGCGAGCAGAGCATCTTCGACGGCCTCGTGGCCTTCCCGACGCCGGGCCACACCCCCGGGCACATGGCGTTCCAGTTCGGTGAGGTGCTCTTCTCGGGCGACGCGGTATCCGTCTCCACACACGGTGAGCTCAGGCAGTTCTACCGGCTCACGATCAGCGACGCGGCACAGGCCCGGCAGACCGAGGAACTCCTCAGGGCCAGGATCGCTGGCGGCTCGGTGCGGTGGATCTGCGCCGGCCACAACGCCCCGGCGAAAACCCGGACCCGCTAGCTGTCCTTGGCCGGCCCATCCTGAGGTGCGGCCTGGGGTGCGGCCTTGGCTGGTGCCTTGGCTGGTGCGGCGTCCGCTGCGGGTTCGTCGGGAGTCCTCAGGTCGCCGAGGGCCTTCAGGGCTTTTTCCCAGCGTTTCTGCCGTTCGGCAGGTGACTGCTCCCACCAGGGGGTGCCGCGCTCACCGAGGCCCTCCTTGGCGAGCTGCACGCGGCGTCGCGCGTCCTTCACCTTGGGTTCCTGTTTGGCCTTGCGGTATTTGTTGACTGCCGAGCGGCCTCGGCCCAGTTGGGACAGCAGCTGCTTCTCGACGTCGTCGGGCAGCGTCGGATCGGCGCGGCGCCATTTCCTGCCTTCATGCAGGAAGAACCGGTCGTCGTCGGGCGTCTGGGGTGTGCTGGTCATGCCCGCCTATCGGTGAAGTGGTGTGGTATCAACTTACTAGCTGCTGGGGACCGGCGGG
>NZ_ASZW01000039.1:1844-6959 GCF_000468215.1 Arthrobacter sp. CAL618
GATGACGAGCAGGGCGGCGAAGACCACGGCGATGCCTGCCACTGACACCACGGCGGCGAGCAGCGGTTTGCGCAGCACCCAGGCCTGCAGCTGTTCGATTGGGCCGCGCGGGGTGTCAGATCCGGGAGCGAGCCGCCAGCCGCCGTCGAGCTTCCCGCGGCGTTCCATGGTCTGGTCGAACACGACCGACGCGAGCGGCACCACTGCGGAGAGCAGTCCGAGCAGCCCCACCTTGGGTGACCAGCGCTGGTTCACCCAGACGAAGATGGTGACCACCACGAACATGAGGAACACGAAGCCGTGGATCCCGCCCGCCGGCGAGATGAGCGCCTCGGTTGTCTGGGTGACGTATTTAAGGAACATCGCCAGGAGCAGGAAGGCCCAGGTCAGCGCCTCGGCAACGGCGACGGTGCGGAACAGGATGCGGGGGCTCATCGGTTTCTCCAAAGGGGTCGGTCCTTCCAAATTACCGCAGCCCGGCCCGCCGGACCCCACCGGGCTGGCGTTGGACATGTCACACCCGACCGGGCCGCCCGCCAAACTGTCAGGGGGAAATGGTTAGCTGAGAGCGTCCTGATACCGTGAACAGCTCCAAGGTTGCAGCCGCTGGGAGGCACAGTGTTTCTTCTCGACCCGACGGTCCCCGGTGCATTGCCGGACCTGATTTTTTCGGCCACCGATCTGGTGACTGCCGCCGAATGTGAGTACCGGCTGCTCTCAGTCCTCGACGAGAAGCTGGGCCGCTCCACCAAACCGGAGTTCGACGTCGACGCCATGCTGGAGCGCACCGCCGTCCTGGGTGACGTTCATGAACGCAAGGTCCTGGACGCCCTGATGGCCGAGCACGGACCGTGGAATCCGGCTGCCGGAACTGGCGTGTACGACGTCGTACCCGCCGCGGGCATGGAACGTGCCCTGCTGGAAACCAAGCACCGGGAATCGATAGCCGCACTCCGGTCGGGCGCCGACGTCGTCTTTCAGGCCGCGTTTTTCGACGGCCAGTTCCATGGCAGATCCGATTTCCTGGTGAAAACCGCCGAAGGCTCCTATGCAGTGTGGGACACCAAACTGGCCCGCCACGCGAAGGTGAGCGCTCTCCTGCAGTTGGCGGCCTACGGCGACCAGCTGCTCGCGGCGGGCATCCCCACGGCACCCGAGGTCACCCTGGTCCTGGGCAACGGCGCCCATAGCGTCCACAGCCTGTTGGACATCCTGCCCGTGTTTCGCGAGCGCCGCGACCGGTTCCTGCGCCTGATCGACACCCACCGCAACCAGCCCGAGCCGGTGTTGTGGGGCAGCCCCACGCATTCTTCCTGCGGCCGCTGCAACTACTGCCAGCTGAAAGTCGCCGAGACCCGGGACCTGCTGCTGGTGGGCGGGATGAGCACCACCCGTCGGGCGAAGCTGCACGAGATCAACATCAGGACCATTGACCAGCTCGCTGCCATGGAGGTTCCCGCGACGGACAAGAGCCTGCTCCGGCTCCGTGACCAGGCCCGCATGCAGACCGGCACCGCCCACCCTGATGGCAGCGTCGAGTACACCGGCAAGGACGGCGTGCCCACCACACTGAGCTACCGGGTACTTCCCGATCACACGCTGGCCACGCTCCCGGCGCCGAGCCAGGGCGACATCTTCTTTGATTTCGAGGGCGACCCCCTGTGGCAGGACAGCGCCGGACGATGGGGGCTGGAGTACCTGTTCGGCGTCGTCGAGAACCCGGACCGTGCCGGCGACCCTCCGCCATTCCTGCCGCTGTGGGCCCACTCGCGCGTCGAGGAACGTCATGCCTTCACCGACTTCCTGGAATACGTTGCGCAGCGCCGCGCCCTGTACCCCGACCTGCACATCTACCATTACGCCTCCTATGAGAAGACGGCGCTGCGCAACCTGTCGCTCGCCCATGTGGTGGGCGAGGACGCCGTGGACACCCTGCTCCGGGAGGGCGTCCTGGTGGACCTCTACGAGACCGTGCGGCACAGCCTGCGCATTTCGGAGCACTCCTACAGCATCAAGAAGCTTGAGCCCCTCTACATGGGCGAGCACCTGCGCAGCGGGGACGTGACCGACGCCGGAGCATCAGTGGTTGCCTATGCCGACTATTGCACGGCACGGGATTCCGGGAACGACGCCCTGGCCGCCGAGATCCTGGCCGGGATCCGCGACTACAACGAGTACGACTGCCTGTCGACCCTGCGCCTGCGTAACTGGCTACTGGACCGTGCCGCGGAGCGGGGCATCGCCGCTCACCCCGCTCCNCCGCGGGCTGACCTGCCGGGCGAGTTGGCGGAGCCCAGCCCTGAGGAAACCCGGCTCCTGGACTATCTGGAGGGCATACCGGCCACCCGCCCGCTCACCGACGACGAGCAGGCGGTGGCGATGGTCGCCGCCGCGGTGGGCTATCACCGCCGCGAAGACAAGCAGTTCTGGTGGGAGCACTTTGACCGGCTGGACAGGGCTGTCGAGGACTGGGCGGACACCCGGAACGTTTTCGTGGTGCAGCGGGCCGAGGTGCTCACCGACTGGGAAAAGCCCACCCCCCGCAGCAACCCGGTCCGCACCCTCCGGTTGTCCGGAGTAGCCGCCGAGGGGTCGGACTTCGAGCCGGGTAAGTCCCTGTTCCGCATGTATGACCAGCCGTTGCCTGACGACCTGGCAGCCGAGGATGCTGGGACCTCACTCAGGGCTGGCTGGTTCGGCACCGAAGTGATCCGCCGGGACCACGACGGGGTCAGGGAGGTGCTGGAGGTCCGTGAAAAGCTCAGGAAAAACGGCGCCGAATACGGTCAGGTCCCCGTCGCGTTGACCCCCGATCAGCCCATCGCCACGAAAACCATCCGCGCCGCCCTGTCCGAACTGGCCCACCAGGTGGGCTCTGCCCTGCCCGGCCTTCCCCCCAGCCCCGGGCTGGAAGTGCTGCGTCGGGCCAGCCCCACGCTGTCTGGTCTGCAGGCCCTGCCGGTGGTGGTCGACGGCGACTACGTCACCGCCATCACCGAAGCCGTGACCGCCCTGGACAACTCCTACCTGGCGGTACAGGGCCCCCCGGGCACCGGAAAGACCTATGTCGGCTCCCACGTCATCGCGGCCCTCGTGGCCCGCGGCTGGAAGGTGGGTGTGGTGGGGCAGTCCCACAAGGTGGTGGAGCACCTGATCCGGCGGGCCCTGGCCGCGGGCGTCCCGGCCGAGCGCACCGCGAAGAAGACCAAGGATCCCCACGCACCCTGGTCGCATGCCACCGACGACGGCGTTGCAACGCTTCTGGATTCTCCGGGCGGGGCGCTGGTCGGCGGCACCGCCTGGACCATGACGGGAAGCAAGGTTCCGCCTGGCTCACTGGATCTGCTGGTCATCGACGAAGCCGGGCAATACTCGCTGGCCAATACGCTGGCCGTTTCCCGTGCCGCCTCGCGGCTGTTGTTGCTCGGCGATCCGCAGCAGCTCCCGCAGGTCACCCAGGGAACCCACCCCGAACCGGTGGACACGTCGGCGCTGGGCTGGCTTTCGGCAGGCCACGCCACGCTCTCGCCCGAGCTGGGCTACTTCCTGGCCGACAGTTGGCGGCTGCACCCCGACCTCTGTGCAGCGGTATCCCGGCTGTCGTACGACGGGAAACTCGAGTCGGCGCCGGCGGCTACCCAACGATTCCTCGACGGACCTCCAGCAGGGGTGGAATGCATCGCGGTGGCGCACACCGGGAGAACTACTTCAGCACCCGAGGAGGCCGGCGAGGTAGTCCTTCAGGTCCACCGCCATCTGGGCCTGTCGTGGACCGGCGGGGCGGCTGAGCTGCCGCGCCCCCTGGAGCCGGAAGACATCCTGGTGGTGGCTGCGTATAACGCGCAGGTCCAGCTGATCCAGGACCACCTTGCGGCAGCTGGCCTGAGCGGTGTCAGGGTGGGAACCGTCGACAGGTTCCAGGGTCAGGAAGCCCCAGTGGTCCTCGTCTCGATGGCCTGCTCCGCCGCAGCCGAGGCGCCGCGAGGGATCGGCTTCTTGCTGAACCGCAACCGGATCAACGTTGCAGTATCGCGGGGGCAATGGCGGGCAGTCGTGATCCGCTCCCCCGAACTCACCCACCATTTACCGTCCCGGCCAGAACAGCTTGAGGAGCTGGGTGCGTTTATTGGATTGTGCACCGCGCGGACGGGTGTCCTGCTGTAGTGGCCCTTAGCCGGGCGCTGCCTTAGCCGGGCCTTGTTTTAGCCGGGCCCTGCCTTAGCCGGGCGGCGGTGAGCTGATGGTCAGGACCGCTACGGCGCCCTCCCCTGCTGCGGTGTAGGAATGGCGATCGTCGCTGCGCCACGAATGAGACTCACCGGCCGTGATCGTGAGTTCCTCGGCGGCGCGACCCACCCTCGCACTGCCGCGGACCACCAGCAGGTGTTCGACGACGCCCGGGCCGTGCGGGGGTGACACCCGGGAACCGTCCGGCGCAATGGTGAGCCAGTACACCTCGGTGATGCCGCCGTCGTCGTGATGACGGCTGCCCATCAGCCGAGCGCTGACCGCTTCGTCGCTGGCCTCCGCACCTGGTTCCTCGCCGAGGAGCACCGCGAGCGGCACGTGCAATGGCGCGGCCAGTGCATACAGCGTTTCGAGCGTGGGGTTGCGTTGGCCGGTCTCCAGCTCGGATAGCGTTCCCTTGCCGATCCCGGCCTGCGCCGCCAAACCCGTCAGGGAGAGGCCCTGCTCTGAACGTAGCGTCCTGATGGTCCGTCCCACTGCGGTCAGCCGATCGGGGGTGGATCTAGTGGTCATTGAAGGCCTCCTCCGGCTAGGATAACAGCGTTCCGTATACAGAACTGGTGTTTTCGGGACCTCTTCGACCAGCCGCACAGATTGCGAGACCACACCCGTGCCGCCCACCGCAACACACCCGACCCTCCGGGAACCAGTGCTCGCCGGAGTGGTGACCGCACTGGTTGGTTTCACCTCGTCATTCGCGGTGGTGCTGGCCGGCTTGCGGGCGGCCGGCGCCACCGAGCAGCAGGCTGCGTCGGGGCTCCTTGCGTTGACTGTCATCTTCGGCGCCGGAATGATCCTGCTCTCCACTGTCTACCGGCTTCCGATCACCCTGGCCTGGTCCACCCCCGGCGCGGCGCTGCTGGCTGG
>NZ_ASZW01000040.1:0-8675 GCF_000468215.1 Arthrobacter sp. CAL618
CCCGCCGCCGTCGGCGCGTTTATTGTCACGGGCGCGCTGATCGTTGCCACCGGCGCGATCCCTGCCCTGGGCCGGTTGATCGGCCGCATTCCGACCGCTCTGGCGCAGGCAATGCTCGCTGGGGTGCTACTCCCGCTGTGCCTGGCGCCGTTCCAGGCGTTGGGAAGCATCCCCCTTCTGGTGCTGCCCTTGATCCTGATCTGGCTGGCGGGAACACGGTTAGCGCCACGATGGGCGGTGCCCCTGACGCTGTTGGGCGCCCTGCTGGTGATCACCGGGTATCTGGTCGTCAACCGAATCACCCTCGACTGGGCTGCCGCGGCACCGACGGTTGAGCTCACCGCCCCAGAATTCAGCATTCAGGCGATGGCCAGCGTCGCTCTGCCGCTGTACATCGTGACGATGGCTTCACAGAATGTGCCGGGAGTGGCGGTTCTTGCTTCCTTTGGATACCGGACACCGTGGCGCGCGTCGATGTTCGTCACCGGCCTCGGCACCGCGGCGGCAGCGCCCTTCGGCGGCCATGCCATGAATCTCGCGGCACTGTCGGCGGCCCTGTCCGCTGGTGAGACGGCCGGGCTCGATCGCAACCGACGGTGGATTGCGGCAGTCAGCGCCGGCTGTTGCTACCTGGTGCTCGCCGGCGCCTCCGCGGCGCTGGTCACGGTGGTCGCCGCAGCACCTCCCGGCCTGATCGAGACGGTGGCCGGGCTGGCGTTGATGGGCACCATGGCGACGGCGCTGGCAGCAGCACTGGCAGAGGTCAGCCAGCGGATGAGCGCCGTCGTGACCTTTCTCGTCGCCGCATCGGGGCTGACCCTGGCAGGGATTGGCGGCGCGTTCTGGGCCCTAATCGCAGGCCTGCTGGTCCGCTGGGTGCTGGAGGCCCGGTCAATCAATCAACCGCGCCCATAGCGTTGCCAGGTCGAACATGGATCCGTCTCGCTCAATCGCATCCTGCAATAAAATGCGGCCGGTTTCGCGTAGGTGAAAATCCATCGCCTCCCCGGCATCCTCCACATTGCCAGCCAAAATTGCCTCGACGATCGGCGTGTGTTCCGCGTACACCCGCTGCAAGTTCCTCGACCCCCTGATCGTCGATGCTCCCACCAGCCGCGTTGCATCTCGTAGGTTCTCTACAATCCGGTGCACATAGGCGCTTCCTGCCAATTCGAGGATTATGCCGTGTAGTCGCTGATCATGATAGATGAAAAGGGGCTCGTCATTAACCTCGGCGGCGGCTCTCATGGCTCGCCACTCTTGTTGAAGTCTCACGTCGCCCTCCGCGCCAGCGGAATAGCGCGCCGCTGCTCGACGTGCCGCTGGAACTTCGAGCGCAATCCTCACCGCAATCATTTCGGCAAGTTCCTGCGGGCCTGGAAACACCACCCGAAACCCCTTGTTGCGCTCAAAACGGACCAGCCCGGTCTCTTCCAAGCGGAGCATCGCTTCACGCACAGGGCTCCGCGAGACTCCAAGGTCTTCTGCAATTTTGTAGACAGAGTACAACTCACCCGGTTGAAGCGTCCCGTTATGGATTGCTTCCCGGACTGATTCAACGGCCCTCTGCGTCAGTGACCTGTTGTTCTCAATGCGTTTCAAGCCGGGGCCGGGAGTGTCCATCTACCGATCATAGGGCAACGTAATACGCGACAGATGGCATGTGATGCACGAATAGCCTGCGCACTTCTGCAGCTCTCATTGATCCAGAAGCGCTGGAATGCCTTGTCTCGGACCTCCTCGTTGTGTAACCTACGTTACTAAGACATGTAACATGCGACACACCACCGAAAGGTCTCAAATGAAATCCCAGCTATCTTCCCTCCAACTGTTCGTAGCAACCGGAGCGATCTCCCTGACTGTACTCACTGGATGTTCCGCGGCGGAATCACCCGCTGAATCCAGTACAGAGCCCGAAAGTGACCGCGCGGTGGCGCAGGTCAATGAAACGGCCGCTGCACTAGTTCCCCAGGACATTGCTGATGCGGGCACCTTGCAGATGGCCACCACAATCGGCATGGCACCGCTGGGGTACCCCGATCAGCAGAGCGGGGAGTTGGTGGGTTTCAACGTTGATCTTATGAACCAGGTTGGCGAGGTGCTCGGGCTGGATGTCGAAGTCCACGGCGTGTCGCTCGATCAGATCATCCCGGGAATGCAAGCTGGCCGATACGACCTCACCGCTAGCAACATGGCGATAACTGATGAGCGGCAAGAAGTACTGGACTTCGTTCAGTACTACTTTGGCGCGAGCTCCCTTGCTTTCCCAAGCGGCAACCCGAAAGACCTGTCTCCCGACAATTTGTGTGGAACCTCGGTCGGAGTGTCCATCGGATCGTTCCAGCAGACGGAGGTAATGCCCGGCCTGTCAGAAGCCTGTGAGGAAGCTGGCTCCGATGCTATAGACATTCAGGAATTCCCTGACCAGCAGAAAGCGATTCTGGCCATGAACAGCGGCCGAATCGACGCAGTCGCTGCAGACAGCGCCATCCTCCACTATGCCGCAGGACAGAACGATCAAGTAGAAGTAGGCGAGAATCTGACCGCGGGGTCGGTACTAGGTATTGGCCTCCCCGAGGGTTCGCCAATGGTGGAAGCAGTCCACGCTGCGGTGAACGATTTGATTGAAACCGGTATCTATCAGGAGACGCTAGAGAGCTACGGAATCGCGGATCTGGGTATTGAGCAGTCAGAAATCAAGAAGTAGCGGTGAGAGAGGTCCAAATGATCGCCCTACCGACAAACTCGGAATCAACATCTGTTCCGCAGGTCATCGCTCGAACAAATGTCGGGCGTCTGATTCTATCCGCTGTCGTCCTCCTAGCAGCGGTCGCCGTCGTTGTTGCGATTCTGGGTAACGAACGGTTCGGATGGCCAGTCATTCTTGATCATCTATTTGCGCCGACCATCATCGCGGGTATCGGCAACACTCTCCTGTTGACCGTGGTGTGCATGATTATCGGGACCCTTTTGGGCGGAGTTTTTGCGCTGATGAGCCTTTCTCCCAGCCCTCCCTTGCGATGGATCGCAAGTACCTTCGTCTGGTTTTTCCGCGGGATTCCACTCTTGGTGCTGTTGCTGTTCTTCTTCAACCTTTCAGCGCTCTTTCCCGAGGTGGTGCTGGGGCTCCCAGGCGCCGACCCCTTCCTGACACTGAATGCAAATCAGATAATCAGCCCGTTCACAGCGGCAGTCCTTGCCCTGTCCCTGCACGAGGCAGCCTACATGTCAGAGATCATCCGAAATGGTATCTCCAGTGTAGATAGGGGGCAACGAGAAGCTGCACAAGCACTCGGAATGAAACCGTCGAAGGTGAATCAACGAATTGTAATCCCTCAGGCAATGCGGATAATCGTTCCACCAACATCGAACCAGGTGATTTCGATGCTGAAGACGACCTCCTTAGTGAGCGTTATTGCCTTGAGCGACCTTCTGTTCTCTGCACAGATTATCTACTCGACCAACTATCAGGTGATACCTCTTCTGGCGGTCGCCACAATTTGGTACCTCTTCATGGTGAGCATCTTGACCATACTGCAGAAAAAGATCGAAAAGGTGCTCAATCGCGGATATGCGAGACGCACCAAAACTCAAACCACCAAAGCCTCGTCGCCGATTCAGCAGGAGCAAAGCCGTGCCTAATTCCGCCGAAACCGAGGTCGTTATCGACATCCAACGCATCACGAAAAGTTTCGGTGACACCGTTGTTCTTAGCGACATCTCCCTGCAAGTTCACCGTGGCGAGGTGGTCTGCATCATTGGCCCCTCTGGATCCGGCAAAAGCACCCTTTTACGGTGTATCAATCATCTTGAGGTGATCGATTCCGGCGAGATCTTCGTCCTGGGTGACTACGTCGGTTACCAGCGCAAGAAGGGCAATATTGAGCAACTGCCCGAAGGCGAAGCATCCAAGCGCCGACGGAAGCTTGGAATGGTGTTCCAACAATTCAACCTGTTTCCCCACATGACTGTGCTGGAGAACATCATCGAATCCCCCATGACCGTAAATGGCGTGAAGAGGAAAGTTGCTGAAGCAACCGCCATGGCCCTCCTGAAGAAGGTTGGGCTCGCCCATAAGGACGCAGCCTACCCGAGCGAATTGTCGGGTGGGCAGCAGCAGAGGGTTGCGATTGCGAGAGCTCTCGCCATGGAGCCCGAGGTCATGCTCTTTGATGAACCAACATCTGCTCTCGATCCTGAACTTGTGGGTGAAGTACTCAACGTTATGGCGGATCTCGCCCACGCTGGCATGACCATGATCGTCGTGACGCATGAGATGCAGTTCGCCAAAGAAGTTTCTGATCGGGTCATGATTATGGATAGTTCCAAAATCATTGAGGAAGGCACACCCGACGAAGTGTTTGAGCAACCAAAAAGCACCAGAGCCCAAGAGTTCCTTGCGCGAGTCTCGGCTCCAGGAAGCAACGAGCGGAACGCCATCTAAACCGAGGCAATCCGCCGAGCTTTACGCCTCTTCACGCAGGTCACCGACGATATGCAGGTCACCTCGACGGTGATTGCGCGCGTCAGCATCGAGAGATGCTGGCTTCACACTTGGCTGGAGCAGCCGAACATCAGCAAGGAGCACACAATGGACGGCAAGCTGGCTGTAATCGGCATGGGGACCATGGGGAGTATGGTCATGTGGCGTTCCTCCCTGTTGACAGGAGGAATCGTTGGCTTCGACAGCGGCTTCCCCGCGTCCGAGAGCACTGCCGTAGGCGGGGACACCCGAATGTTCCGTGTGGCTTATAAAGAAGGGCCACAGTACTCAAGCCTGCTCCAGGAGTCAGAGCGCCTATGGCATGAACTCAACGAGTACACCCAAATCCCAGTGCTCGACCAGCGCTCGGGAGGAGTATCCATTGTTACCGAACACAGTGAGTTTCATCGTTCTCTGTTGGCGAGCGCTGACGCAACTGGCGCGGTCTTCGACCAGCTCTCAAGAGACGACTTTCTACTACGATATGAACAGCACGTCTTGCTGAACAACGACGTAGGTCTAATCGATCCCAGAGCCGGATTCATCCGTTCAGAGCTTGCCGTTCTGACCGCCTTCGAGCAAGCGTTGACCAACGGCGCAGCAGCCAACACTGTTACTCAGATTGACGAGATCATCCCCGTCAATGGGTGCGTTCAGATCCGGTCCGGGAACAGCTCCTGGACGTTCGAGAAGGTAGTCGTCACCTCAGGTGCTTGGTCCCGCAACCTGTTGCCCGCCACTTACATGAAACACCTTGAGCCGCGCAGGATCGCCCTCACCTGGTACGCCTCCCGCAACCCTGAGCAGTTCGCGCCTCACAACTTCCCACCTTTCATGCGTTACTCAGACGGCCTCCACATGTATGGTGCTCCCTCCGTGGATGGCAATACCGTCAAATTGGGCGGAATCATTCCCTCCGAGAAGGTTGCTGATGCAGGCACGATGAACCGCGAGCTCACGATGGAGGAAATTGCACGGTCAAACGAAGCGGTGCGGCAGTTCTTTCCCGGGCTTATCCCATATTGCGTGCGGTCCAGAGCCTACCCAGACCTATATACGGTAGATCAACAGCCACTTATCGGTTGGCTTCCCGATGTGCCTGGAGTGTACGTGGCGACCGGTTTCTCAGGCAAGGGTTTCAAGATGGCATCTGGAGTCGGTGAAGCAGTAGCCCAGGATCTCTTTGGCGCACCGGCCCCCAGCCGCCTCGAGTTTGCCAATCCGACCCGTTTTGCCGAGCAGCCATGGGTTCTCAAGCAATAGGGCTCGTGCGCAGATTCTATATGCCGCGGCCGGGGGTGAGGATTCCGTTTGGATCAAAAAGGGCCTTGATGCTTCTTTGCAGCGCCCTATTCGTCGCGGAAATCTGTCCGTCCAATGCGGAGACCTTGAGGCTGCCCACACCGTGCTCCCCCGTCACCGTTCCTCCGAGGCGTTGGGCTGCCGCTGCTAATTGACTCATGACATGGGCAGCTACCTCGTTGGACTGGACCGAGTCGTCCAGCAGTGAGATTCCGGGATGGAGGTTCCCGTCGCCAGCGTGGGCAAAAGTGGAAATCTGAACACCATTTTCGAGGGCAATGACTTCAATCTCGTCGAAAATGTCCGCTAACCGATCGATGGGGACAGCAATGTCACAGGAAGCGCGAAGCCCTTGGGCGTTGAGAGAGCTACTGACGAACCGCCGGGCCTCAAGAAGGCTATCGCTGTCCGAAACATCCCAGAAGCTGGCTTCCGTCAGCTGCATCCGCAACTTTTCAACCTGTTCCTCTGCATCCGGGCCGATGAATTGCCCGAGTAGAAGCGCCTGGCCTGGCATCGTGGCCATACCTGGATGGTTTCGTTCGACCGCAGCTACGCTATAGGTGTCCAGAAGCTCAAGAACTTCCGGAGCCAGGTTGGTCGACATGACGGAAATGACGGATTCCGCCGCAGCTCTTACTGACCCAAAACCTGCGCGAAACGTTCTCACCATTCCGGTAGGACGCGGCACCAGTCTCAGCCGGGCCGCGGTAATGACTCCCAGGGTACCCTCGGAACCCACCACCAAACCCGTCAGGTTCAATCCGGCTACGTTCTTTCTGGTTGAGGTCCCGGTGTCGATGACTGACCCATCTGCTAGGACCAGTTCCACCGAGGCGACGCTATCGGCCGTTACACCGTACTTAACACACCGCAATCCACCGGCATTGGTTGCGATGTTTCCACCAATAGTCGATATACGGTAACTGGCCGGGTCAGGAGCGTACATCAGGCCACATTGAGCCGCCAGGTCATCGACATCCGAGGTAATCACACCTGCCTGCACTTCAACCATCCTGTTCCCCGGGCTGAACGAGAGAACCCTGTTCATCCCAGCTAGTGAAATCACAATGCCACCCGCATAGGCGACGGCGCCACCAGCTAGCCCGGTTCCGGCGCCGCGCACCGAGACAGGGACGGAGCTTTGGTTCGCCCAGGACAAGGCCACCGATACGTCCCGGGTTGAATCGGCAAGAACGACTGCTATCGGATTCCCCGCTGGACCTGCGACCGATTCATCACGCAGATAGGGGGCCATCTCCTCCCGTTCGAACAGCACTTTGTCCCCCAGACTGCGGCGGAGAATTTCCAGTGAACCAGAATCCAGGGCGTCGGCGGACGCCACACCCAATTCTCCTAACAAGACGCATCCGCGATCTCGGGTAAGACTAATTGGAGGCCTAACTGTTTGGACACAGCTTTAAGGGACTCCTCCTGCTCGCGCCCGTACACCACCTCGGGGACATTCACTGGAACTTGGATAATCTGCGACATCCACTCAATACCCCGGCTCGCGCCCCCTAAGGATTGATCGATGGAACCCTCGCTGGTCAGGTTGGAAGAAAATATTCCAGCGGCAGAACGCGGCAGGAAGTCCTCATAGACAATTGGGTCCGCAGCAATGACCCCCCTATCTATGAGATCCAGGACAGAGGTTTCGGAATTGCTTTGGCCCAGATCCTCGTCGGGGAGCTTATCGGTCACACGGAAGGTGAAGTAGGCGAGATTCTGCTCAAGAAACCCTCGTTCAGTGGCTGGCCACGCCCTGCTCCAAACAGAACGGGCATAGGTCTGCCTCTCCGTAGATGAATCATCTGAACCCTCCCGATCGATCCGCGCCATCAGGTCGTCATACCGATCACGGCCACGCGGTGTGAGGGCCAAGCCACGAGCCTCAACCTCACCGAAGCGGACCCTTAGGTTGCCCTCAAACACCTTGCCATCGCTGCCACGAAAGGCTCTTGGCTCTGCTAGTGCCTTGAAAGAGGTTTGGCGCAGGAGCACATCAGGGCCATCCCATTTGGGTGGCCCCTGTATGTCATCGATCATGTGGATGCCTTCGGCTTCCATAGCGTCGTAAAGTCGATCAATATCCAGAACTCGGGGAGTGAGATGGTTGATATGCGTTGTCGATACCCCGCCGATATCTGCCGCCACGCTGGAGATGGAGTTCAACTTTTGATACCACTCAAAGTCGACTGGGTCATCTGATAGAGCGAACGCCGCTGCTGCTAGATCCAGAAAACGCGTTGCGTCAGCCTCGCCCAGACCTTCCTGTTCAACAGCCTTTTCAGCGTACTGCAAGAGGTCCACGGGAAAGATTTCACGCCTAGCCAAGAAATCGTTCAACTGTTGTTCTGTTGCAACGTCAAAGAAACGACGGTCGTCCGTCACGAGCAGTGAAGTGAAAACACGGAAGGGGTTGAGAGCCAACTGCTCCCGATCCAACGGGCGGAACGCGGTCGACACCACCGGGATGGGCGCAGGCTTGGCGTCTCGGAGGTCATAATATCCAGTCGGATACATACCAAGCGCCGCAAAGACTCGGGATACCTGACGCAATTCAATGGCGGAGCCAACCCTGATAGCACCATGCCGCTCTGCAGTTACACGTGAGATACTGCCGAACCGTTCTGCATCAACATGGTTCTCAGCAATGGTCTTTTCGTTGACGGCTTGCGAAACCTTCACAAGGGCGTTGTACGCGGGAACCTCTTCGCCGTAAAGGTCCGAAAGCCGCTGCGCAAACCGGGCCCTAAGCCGCCAGGTGGGATTCATTGTCATCAGGATCCTCTATTCTTCGTGGACTACTGCATGTAACATGCTACGTGAAAGTTACTAGCCTGCCAATAGGGTTTTAACAGAAGTAGACCCAGGCGGTGTCGTCGTT
>NZ_ASZW01000041.1:0-20712 GCF_000468215.1 Arthrobacter sp. CAL618
GCGCCCGACGCTGCCCGGAGGCCACTTCGACGATCACCACCACCTGGCGCAGTGCGGTGTCGATGCCGGCGCCACCCAGGCGTGCGACGGCGTCGGGACCTGCCAGGGTGCCGCGGACCACGTCCTGGCAGAGCTGCCCAACCACTGCGCGTTCACTGGCCCGCCGTCGGGCCTGGTTGCTCAACTCGACGCTGATCAGGCTCTGCGCATAGGCGACGATGGCGTTGGGGTTGTAAGGCTCTGCGATGGCAAGCGTGCAGCGGTCTTTCAGGCCGGTGGCCACCGGGAGCCGATGCCAATGGCCGCCGGGGGCACCAGACCCGGCTCCTCCGGTCGTCTCAGTACTGAACAGCTGGGCGCCGTACTGGGACAGCACGACGTCGGTGCCGAGCATCGTGGCAAGCTCCCGCAGCAGTTGGGGAAGGCCACCCTCCCCGAGCAGGGCCGACGCGAGAACCTGATGACCCTTCAACAGGCTTTCGAGCCTGGAGTAGTGGTCGGCTGAGAGCGAGTCAGCGACAATCTTCCCGATGGCGATGAACGGGGTCTCGTAGGGGACGCGGAACACGGGCAGCCCCAGGGAATCTGCCTCGTCGACCAGTGCGGCGGGGACCTGCCGGTGCCCAAGCCCAGTGCCGAAGCCGATCCCCAGCGCCCCCGACTCATGGACTCGGCGCACGAAGGAGCGCTGCGCCGTCGTCGTTTTCTGCCGGAGGCCGGTGGTCAGCACCACCTCGCCGCCGCTGAGGAATGGAAGAGGATCCTCGAGCTCGGTTACCGCGACCCATTGGATGGGGATGTCCGGCACGACGGCGGCCCCCACGGTGTGGAGACCGAGGCCGGCGGCCGTAAGCAGGGTGGGAAGGGTGATGGCCATGCCTCAACTATAGGACCGTGACACTGTGCGGGTGCATGACAGGCGCCCCAGGTTGTTGTGCGCATCACCCTAGGCCGGGGAATAAGAGGAGGCGTAGGGTCAGCAATGGATTTACGCTGTGATGGATCCGCAGTGATCCGTCAGCCCATCATAGAAAAGGGATGAATACCGTGGTAACCACCCTCCAAAACTTTATCAACGGCGAGTTTGTCACACCGGCTGGCACCGAGCTGCTCGACATCGTCAACCCCACCAATGGCGAGGTCGTGGCGAAGGCGCCAGTATCGCTGAAGTCGGATGTCGACGCCGCCATGACAGCGGCCGCTCAAGCGTTCAGGACGTTCAAGCACGTCACCCCGAGCCAGCGGCAGCTCATGCTGCTGAAGCTCGCCGACGCGCTTGAGGCGGCCAGCGATGAACTGGTCGATGCGCAGCACCGCAACACCGGGCAGGTGCGCGATCTGATTGCCGCCGAGGAAGTGGCCGTGGGTGCCGACCAGCTGAGGTTCTTCGCCGGCGCCGCTCGCCTGCTGGAAGGGAAGTCCGCTGGCGAATACGTCGAGGGCCACACCTCCTATATCCGTCGCGAGCCCATTGGGGTAGTCGCCCAGGTTGCACCCTGGAACTACCCGCTGCTGATGGCCATCTGGAAGATCGGTCCTGCGCTCGCCGCCGGCAACACGGTGGTCCTCAAGCCCAGCGACACCACACCCGAGTCCACCCTGGTGTTGGCGAAGCTGACCCAGGGCATCCTTCCACCGGGGGTGTTGAACGTGGTGCTGGGCACCGGGGAAACCGGGGCCGCGATGGTCGACCATCCCGTGCCCGGGTTGGTCTCAATCACCGGATCGGTCCGTGCCGGTATCGCCGTCGCCACCGGAGCGGCGAAGTCGCTCAAGCGAGCTCACCTTGAGTTGGGAGGCAAGGCACCCGCCGTCGTCTTCGCCGACGCCGACATCAAGAAGACCGCAGCAGCGATCGCTGAGTTCTCGTTCTTCAATGCGGGCCAGGATTGCACGGCGATCACCCGGGTGCTGGTCCAGGATTCGGTCCACGATGACCTGGTGGCCGCCATGGTGGCGCACACCGAAACGCTCAAGACCGGCAACGCCGACGACTCCCAGAACTACTTCGGCCCGCTGAACAACATCAACCACTTCAATTCGGTCAATGCGGTGATGGACGCCCTTCCTGAGCACTGCAAGGTCGAGATTGGGGGCAAGCGCTCCGGGGACAAGGGCTACTTCTACGAGGCGACCATCGTCACCGGTGCCCGCCAGACCGACGACATTGTCCAGCAGGAAACCTTCGGCCCGGTCATCACCGTGCAGAAGTTCACCACCGAGGACGAGGCGGTCGAGCTGGCCAACGACGTCGAGTACGCGCTGGCGTCGAGCATCTGGACCACCGATCATGGCACCGCCATGAGGGTGTCCCGGGACCTCGACTTCGGCGCAGTCTGGATCAATACCCACATTCTTCTCACCGCCGAGATGCCGCATGGAGGCTTCAAGAGCTCCGGTTACGGCAAGGACCTCTCGATGTATGGCGTTGAGGACTACACCCGGATCAAGCACGTCATGAGCGCGCTTGATGTTTAGAAAGGCAGTTTCACTATGACCACCCAAGCGATCCAGCCGCAATTCCGGCTCGAGCAAAAGCGCAAGATCATCGCCGACTTCCCAGGCCCCAAGTCCACCGAGCTTGCCGCTCGTCGGGCGGCAGTGGTGGCCAAGGGCGTTGCCTCAAGCGTGCCGGTGTATGTTGCCGACGCCGACGGCGGCATCATTCACGACGTCGACGGTAACTCGTTCATCGACCTCGGCTCCGGCATTGCGGTGACCAGCGTTGGCGCGTCGGATCCCGCCGTCGTCGGCGCCGTCAAGGAGCAAGTGGAGCACTTCACCCACACCTGCTTCATGGTCACGCCCTACGAGGGCTACATTGCCGTGGCTGAGAAGCTGGCCGAGCTGACCCCCGGCGACTTCGAGAAGCGGACTGTGCTGTTCAACTCGGGTGCCGAGGCTGTCGAGAACGCGATCAAGGTGGCTCGCCTGGCGACCGGTCGCACCGCCGTCGCCGCCTTCGATCATGCCTACCACGGCCGCACCAACCTCACGATGGCCCTGACCGCCAAGTCACTGCCGTACAAGGGTGGGCCCTCGGGTGACTTCGGCCCGTTCGCGTCCGAGGTCTACCGGCTGCCAATGAGCTACCCCTTCCGCGAGGAAAACCCCTCGATCACCGGGGCTGAAGCGGCTCAGCGCGCCATCACAATGATGGAGAAGCAGATCGGGGCCAGTTCACTGGCCGCCATCATCATCGAACCCGTCCAGGGGGAGGGCGGTTTCATCGTCCCCGCCGAAGGATTCCTGCCAGCATTGGCCGAGTGGGCCAAGGCCAACGGAGTGGTCTTCATCGCCGATGAGGTGCAGTCCGGCTTCTGCCGCACCGGCGCCTGGTTCGCGGTCGACCACGAGGGCGTTGTGCCCGACATCATCACCATGGCCAAGGGAATCGCCGGCGGCATGCCGCTTTCGGCAATCACCGGCCGGGCCGACCTGCTCGACGCCGTTCACCCCGGCGGTCTCGGCGGCACCTTCGGTGGCAACCCGGTGGCCTGCGCTGCCGCGTTGGCCGCTATCGAGACGATGCAGGAACAGGATCTCGTTGCCCGAGCTCAGGCTATCGAGGAGCTGGCAACGTCACGGCTTCGGGGCCTGCAGGAGGATCTTGGGGCCGAGTCGATCATCGGTGAGATCCGCGGCCGGGGCGCGATGCTTGCCATCGAGTTCGTGAAGCCGGGGACCAAGACACCAAACCCGGATGCGACGAAGGCCATTGCTGCCGCGTGCCTGCAGGAGGGTGTCATCATCCTGACCTGTGGCACGTACGGCAATGTGGTCCGGTTGCTCCCGCCGCTAGTGATTGGTGATGAGCTGCTGAACGACGGGCTGGACGTCCTCGAGGCTGCTATCCGCGCCGCCAAGTAGAGCACACGCTGTTGCCGCCGGGGTCGGCGCCGTCGACCCTGGCCTGCGCCGCAGTAACCCGCTAGCGCCGCAGAAAACCGCCAGCGCGCCAATAATATATGGCGCGTTTGCCGGTTTCTGCTGCGTTTGGCGGGAACGACGGCGGGAACGACTGCTTCGGCGCGTAGGGCAAGGGCTGCGCGGCAGGGTTCGACGGTGTCAGCCTGCCACTTGCGCCTTCAGCCCGGTGATCAGGGCTTCGAGTCCGACGGTGAACGCGGCGTCGGCTGAGTCGGCCTGGGACCCGCCCCGAAGGCGGACGGCGGCCGTGAATAGAGGGTAGTCAGGCCCCAGGCTGCCTGACTCAAAAATGTCTTCGGGGGCGGCGACGTCGAACGCTGATCCGAAGATGAAGGACTCAAGGGCGACGATGGCGGGGATAATCCGATCCGCCGGCCAACCGGCGTCGAGGAATCCTTTGGTGACCGCTTCGTACATGGCAAGCGTTTCGGGTGCGCCTGTGACGGGCAGAATGGCGATGACCGAGATGAGCGGTGCATGAGCTGCGAAGACACCGCGGTAGGACCAGGCCCAAGAGCGAACCGCCTCATCCCAGGGGGCCGCGGCGAAAGCGCTGAAGTCCACCTTCGCCATCACCTCGTCTTCGACCCAGCGCAGCACTTCCTGCTTGGATTCAGCGTGGTTGTACAGGGCCGACGGTGCCACTCGCAGGCGCTGGGCTAGTGCAGACATGGTGAGGCCCTCGTAGCCCTGGCTGGCAATCAGGGCAAGTGCTGCATCAGTAATGAGGTCCCGTGACAGCAGTCCGCGCGGCGGACGGCCCGCCCGACGGCGGCTGACCGGCGCTCCCACACTTCCCATGACCGCCCCTTCACCGTCTCTTCGCTGCGGATTCATTCTACTGCCCCGCCATTGCTGTCGTTCCTGCCGGTGGGTCCAGCACCCGCCCGGATCGAGTCAACACCAATGACAAGTTTCCGTCGCCAAACACGTCATGTCTGTTGACTCAGCCGGAGGGTGCGGGGTGTGCCCTTTCCAAAACTGCCGGCTATCGCTACAGTATCCCTAATAAATGAATGGCGTTCATTTTGTGGCGTGGACCATATTGTCTGAAAGGTAACAGTGGAGAATCTAGAACGCGACGTCGTAATCATCGGGGCGGGCCCCTCGGGCCTCACCGCGGCGTGGGAGTTGAAGAGGGCAGGGCTGAGCGTCGCTGTCCTGGAGGCACGAGACCGGGTTGGCGGACGCACCTGGACCGACACCATCGACGGCGCGCTCCTGGAGATTGGGGGCCAATGGGTATCCCCAGACCAGACCGCTCTCAAAGGAATGCTCGATGAGCTGGGACTGGAAACCTACGACAGGTACCGGGAGGGGGACTCTGTCTACATCGGAGCCGACGGCGCCCGCACCCGTTACACCGGAGACATGTTCCCCGTCTCGGCCGCCACTGAAGGGGAAATGAATCGGTTGATCGAACTGCTGGACCGCCTCGCAGCAGAGGCCGGCCCGGAAACCCCGTGGAACCACCCGGAAGCCCGGGCACTGGACACGATCTCCTTCCACCACTGGCTACGGCAGCAGTCCAGCGACGAGGAAGCCTGCAACAATATTGGGCTCTTCATCGCTGGCGGAATGCTCACCAAACCCGCTCATGCCTTCTCAGCCCTGCAGGCTGTGCTGATGGCTGCGTCGGCAGGATCCTTCTCCAACCTGGTCGATGAGAACTTCATCCTCGACCAGCGGGTGGTCGGCGGCATGCAGCAGGTGTCGGAACGCCTCGCGGATCGTCTGGGGGATGACGTCGTGCTCAGCAGCCCAGTCCGGACGCTGCGCTGGCACGAAGACGGCGGCAGCAACGGCGGAGGCAGCAACAGCGGCGGCGTCACCGCGGTGTCCGACACCGTCACCGTCAAGGCGCGCTACGCAATCATGGCGGTTCCGCCGAACCTGTACTCGCGGGTGTCCTACGAGCCACCGCTGCCTCGCCGCCAGCATCAGATGCACCAGCACCAGTCCCTGGGGCTCGTCATCAAGGTCCATGCCGTCTACGCGACACCGTTCTGGCGCGCCGATGGTCTCTCCGGGACCGGGTTCAGTGCCTCCTCGATCGTGCAGGAGGTGTACGACAACACCAACCACGAGGATTCCCGCGGAACGCTGGTCGGTTTCGTCTCGGACGAAAAGGCCGACGCCGTGTTCAGGCTGTCACCCGAAGCCCGTCGGCAGATGATCCTCGAGTCCATTGCCGGTTTCCTCGGCTCCGAGGCACTCACCCCCGAGGTGTACTACGAATCGGACTGGGGCTCAGAGGAATGGACCAGGGGCGCCTACGCGACCAGCTACGACCTCGGCGGTCTGCACCGTTATGGCCCTGACCAGCTCACCCCCGTCGGGCCGATCCACTGGTCCTGCTCGGATCTGGCGGCTGAGGGCTATCAGCACGTCGAAGGTGCCGTCCGGATGGGTCAAATCACAGCCCGGAACATCCTGGGCCTCTCGGCAACCGAAGGAGCATGACCGATGGACTACATCGTCGGGTACACAGCAGATGAACGCGGACGCGACGCCGTCAGCCTCGCCGTCGCCCTGGCTCGACGCCAGGATGCGAACCTCCAATTGGTGATGGTGATGCCCGAGCATTCCCCATTCAATGCGGTCTATCCACCCGAAAAAGGGTTTGAGAGCATCCTCTCGGCCCAGTTGCAGGAATGGCTGGCTGAAGGGCTCGCCCTGATCCCCGACGACGTAACCGCCCGCGCGCACGTCATCAGCGCAGATTCGCAGGCGGGCGGGCTCATCGACGCAGCGGTTGATTCGGGCGCTTCGCTGATCATCATCGGTGCCAGCTCACGAGGCCTGCGAAAACGATTCAACGTCGGTAGCGTCGCCGGAACCCTCCTGCATGCATCGCCGGTACCCGTGGCCCTGGCACCCCAGGGCTATCGACGCCTCGATCCAATCACCCGGCTCACCTGTGCGGTGGGCACCAGGGAGGGTGCGGATGCGGTGATCGCGGTGGCCGTCGACTCGGCCACCCGACGTCGACTCCCACTCAGGCTGGTCTCGCTCGTGGCGCTTGACCCGGCAACGGGCACCGATGGGGGAGCGGACGCAGCCGCGGTGGATTCCGCGCACCAGCACGCCAACACGCGTCTGGCCGAGGCAGCGTCGTCACTCGCCGCCGGCGGGCAGGTCAGTGTGGAAGTGGCGCAGGGAGCCACCGTCGAGGAAGCGATCGGAGCGCTGGCCTGGGACGAGGGCGAGGTCCTCCTGGTCGGTTCCAGTCGTCTGGCGCAGCACAGCCGCCTGTTCCTCGGCGTTACTGCAAACAAGATCCTTCGAGCATTGACGGTGCCCATGGTTGTGGTGCCACGAAGTTACACAGCTGTTGAGGACCAGTCGCACCAGCCGGAGCGGTCTGTTACCAAGCGGTCCGATGCCGGTGAAGGCAAGGACGTTCAATCCACCGAGGTGAAGCAGTGAGCACCATACCAACGAAAGATCCCTCCACCGGACTCAGTCAGAAAGGTCTCAACTCCGGGTCGGTCGGCCTGTTGGGCGCGGTTGTGATCGGTGTATCGTGCATCGCTCCCGCGTACACGCTGACCGCGGCGCTCGGTCCCACCGTTGCAGAGGTGGGGGTGCAGTTGCCCGCCATCTTCCTGGTCGGCTTCATCCCGATGCTGCTGGTGGCCCTTGGCTACCGCGAATTGAACAATTCAATGCCCGACGCCGGCACCTCCTTTACCTGGGCCACCCGGGCTTTTGGACCGTGGATCGGCTGGATGGGTGGTTGGGGTCTGATCGCCGCGACAGTTATTGTCCTGTCGAACCTGGCAGCTGTTGCTGTCGACTTTTTCTACCTGATGCTCGCCCAGCTGACCGGAAACGACTCGTTGGCCGATCTGACCCTTAACCTGCCATTGAACATCGTCACCACCCTGGTGTTCATCGCGTTGGCTTGCTGGGTTTCCTACCGCGGTATGGAAACCACCAAAGCCGTGCAGTACGTGCTGGTCGGCTTCCAGCTGTTGGTCCTGGGCTGGTTCGCCATCGCGGCCTTTGCCCATGTCGCCAATGGGACAGCTTTCGACGCGACGGCCATCAGCCCCGACTGGTTCAACCCGTTTGCGGTGGAATCCTTCTCGGCTTTCGCCGCTGGTGTGTCCCTCTCGATCTTCGTTTATTGGGGCTGGGACGTCACCCTGACCATGAATGAGGAAACCAAAGACCCCGAACGTACTCCCGGCCGGGCAGCAACCCTCACCGTCCTGGTCATTGTGGTGATCTACCTGACGGTTGCGTTGGCGACCCTCACCTATGCAGGTGTGGGTGACGGCGAACTCGGCGCCGGAAATGTTGACAACCAGGGAAGCATTTTTGCGGTCCTCGCAGGCCCCGTGATGGGCCCGTTCGCCATCCTGATGTCCCTGACAGTTCTCAGCAGTTCCGCCGCTTCCCTGCAGTCGACCTTCGTGTCGCCTGCCCGCACCCTGCTGTCGATGGGTCACTACCGCGCACTGCCGGCCAGCTACGGCAAGATCAGCCCCACCTACAAGTCGCCCAGCTACGCCACTATCGCCGCCGCGGTCGCAGCTGCCGGGTTTTACGTAGTCACCAGGGTGGTATCCGAGAACGCCCTGTATGACACCATCACGGCGCTCGGCATGATGATCTGCTTCTACTACGGGATCACGGCGATGGCCTGCGTCTGGTATTTCAGGGCTGTCGCGTTCAGCAGCGCCCGCAACTTCGGGCTGAAGTTCCTCGCGCCGCTGCTCGGCGGCGTCATCCTGCTGGTCATGTTCGTGAAGACAGCCACCGACTCGATGGACCCGGGCTACGGTTCCGGCTCGTCCATCGGAGGGGTGGGGCTGGTGTTCATCCTCGGGACCGGGGTCATCCTCCTCGGGGCTGTGCTGATGTTCATCATGTACCGGGTCAACCCTGGCTTCTTCCGCGGTGAAACACTGAAGCAGGGGAGTGCTTCAGCCAACGTGATGCAGTAACCCTCCGTGCCGTGTGACGGCGGGCACTTCGGCGCCCGCCGTCCACGATAAGGTTGCCTGAGCAGATCTGCGGCGGTAACCCCGGGCGCCGGTCAGAATCCGATCCGGAAGGCACGCCGTATGCGTTATGTAGTTGGCTTTACAAACAATGATCGTGGCCGTGACGCGCTGGCGTTGGCCACCTCGCTGGCTCGGACGCAGGGAGCCAGCATCGATCTGGTAACCGTTCTCGACCGCCCTCAGGACGGCAGCGTAGGCGCCGGCACCAACCGGGCCCTTGCCGCTTTGCATGAGGCGATCGAGGGGATTCCAGGGGGCGTCGAAGTAGTGCCGCACGTCAAACTTGCCGACTCTTTCGCGGAGGGACTCCTTGAGGTCGCCCATGACCTCGATGCGGGGCTGATCGTCATTGGAGCCGCCGGCAACGGCCTGCTCCGTCGATTCACCGTCGGCAGCGTAGCGAACGCGGTCCTGCACTCGTCGCCAGTGCCTGTCGGGTTGGCTCCGCGCGGGTACCGGCACCGCGACCGGATGACCAGACTCACCTGCGCCGTCGGTACCCGTGCGGGTGCCGAGGCTGTCCTGGATGTAGCGGTCGACTCCGCCGCGCGCCGCGGGATGCCGCTGCGCCTGATCTCGTTGGTGGCGCTGGACGTCAACGAGCAGTCGGACACCGGTGAAGCAATTAATCTTGCACACCGGCACGCCAACTCAGTGCTGGCTCGGGCGGGGGAGCAGCTTCCCGAAGGCCACGAAACCACCATCACGGTTGCCCACGGGCGTACCATCGAGCAGGCAATCGACGACATCGAGTGGGATCCAGGCGAGATCGTCTTCGTCGGATCGAGCCGGCTCGCGAAGCGCAGCCAACTGTTCCTGGGATCGACAGCCAACAAGATGCTACGGGCGTTGCCTGTGCCAATGATCGTTGTGCCGCGGGACTGGAACCTTCCGGCAGCCTAGGAGTTCCTGGCCTTAACCGGGCTAGACCGCGGCGGTCTCCTCGACCGGCGTGGCATCACGGGAGCGGCGCGGTCGGGAGTTCTTTCGCACGGTGTGCAGCATGTCGACGGTCAGCATCGACAGGGCAATCCAGACCAGCCCGAACCCGATCCAACGCTCCAACGGCATCTCTTCCTGGAAAACGAAGAGCGCCAACAGGAACTGCAGCACTGGCGCGAGGTATTGGAGAAGCCCAATCGTGGTCAGCGGCAGCCTCCGGGCTGCGGCGCCGAAGAAGAGCAGCGGGACCGCGGTGATGATGCCCGCCGCGGCCATGATCCAGAAGTGTGCGGGGCCCTCGGTGAGCACTGTCGCGGATCCCGACACCGTCAGCCAGATCATCACGGCACCCGCGATCGGGGTGAGAACCGCGGTTTCGATACTCAGGCTGGACAGTGCTCCAACCTTGGAACCCACCCGCTTCTTGACGAACCCGTAGAACCCAAAGGAAAAGGCTAGGGTCAGAGCAATCCACGGCACGTTGCCGTAGCCGATGGCCAGCACCACCACCGCGATGATGCCAACGCCGACCGCCGCCCACTGCAGCCTGCGGAGCTTCTCCCGCAGCACGACGACGCCGAGCAACACGGACACGATCGGGTTGATGAAGTAGCCGAGGGCCGCCTCAATCGCGTGGCCGTTGGTGACCCCGTAGGTATACACAAACCAGTTCACAGCGATCAACAGCGCTGCGATCGCCAGAGTGCCGAGGATTCGTGGGTTCGACGCGGCGGACCACATCGTCCGCCAGGACCTCATCACGGTCAGCAGCAGCGCGCAGAACACCAGGGACCAGAGCACACGGTTCGCGACAATCTCGATTGCCGTCGCAGGCAGCAGGATCATGAAGTACAGCGGGAGGAGACCCCAAAGACCGTAGGCGCCGATGCCGTAAAGGATGCCCGTCGAGTTTTCGCTTCGGGGCTGGCGCGGGCTGGTGATATCGGTGGGGGTCACGTGGGCTCAAACGCCGCTGTCTCAGATTTTATTCCCCGCTCCTACACTTCCAGCCGGATTCCTCTCCGCGCGGCACCGGTCGACGGAGACGGGCATCACAGGTTTAGACTGCGTCAGCCGGTGCATTTAGAATAGGAAACTGTGCGCTAAGTGTACGTTTCGGTTGATCACTAGGGAAGAAGGCCAATCAGTGTCCACCTCAGCTGCGGGGCGTCCGCTGCGGGTAGCGATCATCGGTGCCGGTCCGGCAGGGGTCTACGCTGCCGACATTCTGACGAAGTCCCAGGAGGTTCAGGGCGGTGACTTCGCGGTCAGCATTGACCTCTTTGATCAGCACCCCGCCCCCTATGGCCTGATTCGCTATGGCGTAGCGCCGGATCACCCGCGCATCAAGGGCATCGTGAACGCGCTGCACAAGGTGCTGGACCGGGGCGACATTCGGTTCCTGGGAAACATCAATTACGGGCGGGACCTCACGCTGTCCGACTTCCGCAAGTTCTACGACGCAGTCATTTTCTCCACGGGCGCGATCAAGGACGCGGAACTGGACATCCCCGGAGTGGACCTTGACGGGTCCTTCGGCGGCGCCGAGTTCGTCTCCTGGTACGACGGTCATCCCGATGTGCCCCGCGACTGGCCACTGAACGCCACGGAGATAGCGGTGATCGGCAACGGCAACGTTGCCCTCGACGTTGCACGGGTGCTCTCCAAACACGCCGACGACCTGCTGACCACCGAGATCCCCGACAACGTGTACGCGGGGTTGAAAGCCTCACCCGTCACCGACGTGCACGTGTTCGGCCGCCGTGGTCCAGCCCAGGTGAAGTTCACGCCGCTGGAGCTGCGCGAACTGTCCCATTCCCGAGACGTGGACATTGTGCTCTACCCGGAGGACTTCGACTTCGACGCCGCCTCCGAACAGCAGATCGCCAGCAACAACCAGACCAAGACGATGGTGAAGACCCTCACCAATTGGCTGGTCGACGACGAACCAACAGGTGCCTCCCGACGGCTGCACCTGCATTTCCTGCACTCGCCTGTCGAGATCACCGATTCACCGGAAACCCCCGGCAAGGTCGCCAACATGAGGTTCGAACGCACCGAGCTCACCGGCGAAGGCACAGTTCGCGGCACCGGCGAGTTCATCGACTACCCCGTGCAGGCGGTCTACCGTGCGATTGGCTACTTCGGGTCCGAGCTTCCTGAAGTTGGATTCGATAGTCGGCGCGGTGTCATTCCCAACGAAGGCGGCCGGGTCATCGACCAGGCGGGCAACCCGGTTCCCGGCATCTACGCCACTGGCTGGATCAAGCGCGGACCGGTGGGCCTGATCGGCCACACCAAGGGCGACGCGTTGGAGACGATCGGGTTCCTTCTCGAGGACCGCCTGAACCTCCCACCGGCCCAGGACCCATCGGAGCAGGCCATCATCGACCTCCTCACCGAGCGGGGGATTCGCTACACCACCTGGGACGGCTGGCTCAAGCTCGACGCCCATGAACTGAAGTTGGGCGCCAACTTTGTGCACGACGGCGGCGCCAATGCGGAGCTCGTCAGGGAACGTGTCAAGGTGGTCCCCCGGGACGAGATGATAGCCATTTCTCGGGACGAGTAGGTCCGCAGAAGAGCTGCGCCGCGGCCGGGATCGGACGACGGCGACGGGTCCCTGGCTGTGTTCAATTGGCTCCGCCCAGCCTGGCTCCGCCCAGCCTGGCTCCGCCCAGCCTGGCTTCGCCCAACCTCGCTCCGCCCAACCTTGTTGTGTCGCGCCTAGACTGTGGCAATGACACGCCAGATCCTCTGCTTCGCCTTCGCCCTGACCGGGGTGGTACTCACCGTCGGTTGCAGCGGCCCGTCCCCTCAGCCCGACAGCGGTGACCAGCCCTTCGCTACCTACAGTCAGTCGGGTGCGAGCGGCGACGGTGCGGGAATCGCTGGTCGCCTGATTCTGGAAGACGGCTGTGTCTACTTGATCAGCCCGGAATTCTCGGAGCGATGGGTTCCCGTGTTTCGCGCCGAAGCCAATCCTGAGTGGCGTGATGGCACTCTGGTCTTCGATGGCGAGGAGTACGCGGCGGACGAGACCGTCGGCCTCGGCGGAAGCGGTTGGGAGGGCAGCGAGGACCCGCTGACCATTCCTGAATCCTGTGATGACTCACCGCGGTGGACCACCTGGACGGTCGGGCCCGGGGACGCCCTCTAACGTCCCGGCGGTCACCTCCCCGGGGCATTTCGCCACGCCGAAATGCGCCGCCAAACCCTGTGTCAAAATCCTGTTCCGGAAACTCCTCGACAACACCCGCGACAGACGGGCGCCGACGGCACTAGACTGATGCCACCCCACCGGCGGGGAGACCAGAAGCGGGGTGTCGATGACGCAGCAGCAACTGCCGATTCCGGGGGGACTCACGTCGAGATCCCTTCAGCAGTGCGCCCACCGTGCTCACGAGCGGCTCGGCAGCGCACCGCCCTCGGGCGTGCGCACACTGGTGGGCGAATCCTGGCTGCGTTCCCTGAAACACTTTCCCGATCCGGACGCCGCTCAGGCGCCCCTGTTTTACAGCGATGAAGAGCTTGATGCGTACCGTAGAGGCCACCCCCTGGCGGCGGTACTGCCGATTATCCGGAAGCTGCTGGTGCAACCCAGCGCTGACAGCGGATTGCTGGTGGCGGTCGGCGACGCAAATGGTCGGCTGCTCTGGGTCGAGGGCGATCGGGACCTGCGCCGGCGTGCTGAGGGAATGATGTTCGTCGCGGGGTCGGACTGGTCGGAGGCTGCCGTAGGCACAAGCGCCCCCGGCACGGCGCTGGCCCTCGGGAGGAGCGTCCAGATTGCTGGGGCGGAGCATTTCAGTCCCCAGGCTCACCACTGGAGTTGCACAGCGGTCCCCGTCCATGATCCGGATTCGGGGATGGTGCTCGGCGTTGTGGACATTACCGGCACCGACGACGCTGTGGCAGTACACACGCTGTCTTTGGTCGAAGCGACTGTCGCTGCCGCTGAGGCGCATCTGAGCCTGCACCGGCTGCAGGATCAGCAACCAGCGCGAAAACTCCCCGCAACAAAAACGAATGCTGTCGACCGGGAGGGCCTGCAGATACTGGGACAGGACCGCGGGGTTGTCCACCTGGGACGTAAATCGGTGGAACTCAGTGCACGGCATGCGGAACTCATCACCCTGCTCGCCCTGCATCCGGCTGGCCTCAGCGCCGAACAGCTCGCCGTAATGGCCTACCCGGAGCATGTGTCAGTCACCACTGTGCGCGCTGAGATGCTGCGGCTGCGGCGCGCCCTCTCCTCCCACCTACCGTCGCTGGTTCCGCGCTCCCGGCCGTACCGGCTACCCCGAGAGTTGCCCGTCGATGCATCGCAGGTGCTGGATTACCTGCAACGCGGCGCCCACCGGATGGCACTCAACCTGTACCGAGGGCCAGTCCTGCCAAGGTCCGAGGCGCCGTTTATCGTCAGGCTCCGTACCGAGGTCAGTTCCCTGCTCCGCGAAGCCGTCCTGACCGATGGCGCCGTCGACGCCGTCCTGCAGTATCTTCAGCTGCCCGAGGCCGCCGACGACGCCGAGGCGTGGACTGCCGCCCTGAAAGTGCTTCCGCCGCGGTCGCCGCGGNACGTTGAACGGCTCGAGGCGGAACTCAGTCTTTCCTGACTGACGGACCGACCGGTCTGCGGGCCGGGTGCAGGGGCCTGGTGCAACCTTCGTGCAACTTATGCGTACCTACACTTCGAAGACACGACGACGACGTCCTGTTTTCGAACCCAAGGAGTTAAACAATGACTGTTTACGCCCAGCCCGGCCAAGATGGATCCAAGATAACGTTCAAGCCGCGTTACGAAAATTGGATTGGCGGTGAATGGGTTGCCCCCATCAAGGGGCAGTACTTCGAAAATATCTCTCCAGTCAACGGCAAAGCCTTCTGCGAGGTAGCGCGGGGCACCGCCGAAGACATCGAGCTGGCCCTCGACGCCGCCCACAAGGCTGCCCCCGGGTGGGGCAAGACGTCAGTGGCGGAGCGTGCAGCGATCCTCAACCGGGTAGCGGACCGGATCGAGGAGAACCTGGAAATGCTGGCGGTCGCCGAAACCTGGGACAACGGCAAGCCCATCCGGGAGGTGCTCGCCGCTGACCTCCCGCTCGCAGCGGATCACTTCCGCTACTTTGCCAGCGCTGTCCGCGCACAGGAGGGGCGCCTGTCCCAGCTGGACGACAACATGACCGCCTACCATTACCACGAGCCACTCGGCGTGGTAGGTCAGATCATCCCCTGGAACTTCCCGATCCTGATGGCCACCTGGAAACTTGCCCCCGCGCTGGCCGCAGGAAACGCCGTCGTCCTCAAGCCAGCCGAGCAGACGCCGACGTCGATCCTGGTGCTGATGGAGCTGCTCAGCGATATCCTGCCCCCGGGAGTGCTCAACGTGGTGAACGGTTTCGGTGTGGAGGCTGGCAAGCCACTTGCGTCGTCGAAGCGGATCCGGAAGATCGCGTTTACCGGTGAAACGACCACCGGCCGGTTGATCAGCCAGTACGCGAGTCAGAACCTCATCCCGGTCACCCTGGAACTCGGCGGGAAGAGCCCCAACATCTTCTTCGGCGATGTTGCCGACAAGAAGGACGCGTTCTATGACAAGGCCCTTGAAGGGTTCGCACTCTTCGCGTTCAACCAGGGCGAAGTATGCACCTGTCCTTCCCGGGCGCTGATCCAGGACTCGATGTATGACTCCTTTATGGCCGACGCCCTCGCGAGGACCGAGAAAATGGTGCAGGGCAACCCGCTGGACACGAACACCCAGGTCGGCGCCCAGGCATCCAATGACCAGCTGGAAAAGATCCTCTCCTACTTCGATATCGGCAGGCAGGAAGGGGCGAAAATCCTCACCGGTGGTGAACGGATCACCCTCGACGGCGACCTCTCGGAAGGCTTCTATGTAAAGCCGACCATTTTCGAGGGCACCAACTCCATGCGGGTGTTCCAGGAAGAGATCTTTGGACCCGTTGTGTCGGTCACCCGCTTCAGCGACTACACCGAAGCAATGCAGATCGCCAACGACACCCTCTACGGGCTCGGCGCTGGTGTCTGGTCCCGCAACGGGAATGTCGCCTACCGTGCCGGCCGCGAGATCCAGGCCGGACGGGTCTGGGTGAACAACTACCACGCCTACCCTGCCGGGGCTGCGTTCGGTGGCTACAAGTCCTCGGGCATCGGCCGTGAAAACCACACGATGATGCTTGACCACTACCAGCAGACCAAGAACCTGTTGGTCAGCTACAGCGAAGACAAGCTGGGCTTCTTTTAAGGAGCGGCGATTCCTGAAGGAGCGATGATGACAGTCGAAGCCACCGTAGAGCTGCCCGGGGAAGATTTCTCGCGGGTAGCGCTCACGGAGTCAGCGGTGGAACTGCTGAGGAAGCTGTGGGATCTTCACGGACCCCTGATGTTTCACCAATCGGGTGGCTGCTGTGATGGGTCCTCGCCAATGTGTTACCCGGCGGATGACTTTATTACGGCGGAAGCCGATGTGCTGCTCGGAGTCCTCAACGTCGGTGAGGGGGCCGAAGCCGCCCAGCTGATCGAGTTCTGGATGTCCCGTGAACAGTTCGAGTACTGGCGGCATACGCACCTCACGGTCGATGTGGTTCCAGGGCGGGGGAGCGGGTTCTCCGTCGAAGCTCCGGAAGGAGTCCGGTTCCTGATCCGGTCCCGGCTGATGTCCTGACCAGCTGTCCGGCCCATCTTCACGTGGGCCGGACAGCTTCAGCAGGCCCATCACGGGTGAACGTGATGAGTTGCACACCGAATCTGGTTGCACAGAATGCAAAATTGCACTTAGTGTAACAATGTGAATGATCCAACCGTAGCGATGAGTGCCGTCCTCGCGGGTGCGCCCGGCCGGCGCGAGCAGAACAAGCTCGACACCCGAAGGGCCATCGCCGTATCCGCGCTCGAGTTTGCCCGCACCCACGGGCTGGGCAACTTCACCGTGGATCAGGTAGCCGCCGAAGCAGGCGTGTCACGCCGCACCTTCTTCAACTACTTCCACAGCGCCGAAGAGGCGCTCACCACGTCCACTGATGCCTTTCTCGAACTGGCTGCCGCCGAATTCATGGCCAGGCCAGCGGACGAGCCCCTCTTTGACGCCATGATCGCGGCGCTCGCGGCCATTGCCAAGACCGAGAATCTCAGCGTCTGCGGGGAACTCTTCCGGATGGCCGAGGAAAGTCCCGAACTGATGCGCAGTCAACTGCATGCCTGGGAGCGAGCCGAAACCCGGATCCGCCAGGCGGTCAACGAACGACTGGGCGGCAACCTCGATCCCCTCTACCTGCTCGCGCTCGTTGGCGCTGTGCTCTCCTGCGTCAAGGCCGCAATGCAGGTATGGGCCGCCACAGCCAATGCACCACTCGCCGATTCAGCGAGTGAACTGGAAGACCAGATTGTCGGCGCCCTCTCGATGTTGCGCGACGGATTCAGTAACCCTAGCTAAGCCGGCCGCAACCGCCAGGCCGATCAACGCCGACCGGTCCGCCCACCCTTATTGCTTTCCAACAACCGAACGAACCGAGGAACACTTCATGGCACACCTGCTGTACCGCTTAGGCAAGTTTGCATCACGACAGCGCTGGTGGATTGTTTCCGCGTGGCTTGCCATTCTGTTGGCCGTGGGAGGTTCAGCGGCCGCGTTCTCGGGCACGTTGAGCAACAACTTCACCATTCCCGGCACTGAGTCACAGCGTGTCCTGGATGAGCTGAGGGACACCATGCCTGAGGCCATTGGCGGTATGGGAACCATTGTGTTCACGACCCCCGATGCTGCAATGACCGACGAACAGCAGACCGCTGTCGAGGACGCGCTCGCTGACCTTGAACAGGTTGAGGGCGTCGAATCAGTCATTAATCCCTTCGACATCTCCCGGCAGCTCGAGGACGGCCAGGCCGGCATCGACGAGGGCCGCGCTGAGATCGAGCAGGGCACCACCGAGCTCGAAGCCGGTGCCGCGCAGGCAGAAGCCGGTCAGGCCGAGCTGGATGCCCAGCGCGCCGAGTTTGAACAGAGCCGGGATCTGCTCCCACCCGAGCAGGCGGCGGCAATCGAGGCTCAGCTGGCGGAAGGCCAGGCCCAGCTCGACGCGTCGCTTGCCGAGATTGAAGGAGGCCGGGGTCAGCTTGAGGAGGGCCTCGCGGAGCTCGACCTCGCCGAGCGAACCCTCGAGGCGTCCTCCGGAATCAAGTTCGTGTCCGACGACGGCGCCGCAGCGGTAGCCAGCGTCCAGTTTGATTCCCAGATTGACGCCGTCACCCCGGAAACCCGCGAAGCGGTCCAGGTTGCAGCCGACGCTGCCACCGAAGCGGGCGTTGAGGTCAATTACAGCAAGGAAATCGTCCAGGACATTTCCGAAATCTTTGGGATCGCAGAGATCGTCGGCCTGCTGGTCGCTGTCATCGTGCTGATCGTCATGCTCGGCACCCTGGTTGCTGCCGGGTTGCCGCTGCTGATGGCCATCGTCGGCGTCGGGGTCGGAGTGGGTGTGACCTTTGCACTGACCGGCGTCATCTCGATGAGCTCCATTACCCCCGTGCTCGCCTTGATGCTCGGTCTCGCTGTCGGCATCGATTACTCCCTGTTCATCGTGAACCGGCACCGGACCCAGCTGCTTCGCGGCATGGACCTGCAGGAGTCGATTGGCCGGGCCACCGGTACCGCTGGCAACGCCGTCCTGTTTGCGGGCATCACCGTGATCATTGCCCTCGCGGCCCTAGCCGTACCGGGGCTGCCGTTCCTGACCCTCCTCGGGATGTCAGCCGCCGGTACGGTCGCTGTCGCGGTCCTCGTGGCGCTCACCCTGACCCCGGCGTTGCTCGGGTTCATGGGCCGGAAAGTGATCTCCCGCCGCCGGTGGGCCAAAGCGGAGGCTGAATCCGACCTTAACTCCTCCCACGAGCAGTTGCAGCTCGAGGCTGACAAGCTGTCTGCCAGCGGTCGTGGCTGGGGAGGCTTTGCCACCCGCAAACCGATCCTCACCCTCATCGCGGGCGTTGCGGCCCTTGCAGTCATCGCACTCCCAGCCCTTGAACTTCGGGTGGGCCTGCCCGACGGCGGCTCGGAGCCAGTGGACTCGACGGCGTTCCAGGCGTACGAGCTGGCGGGGGAGTACTTCGGCGAGGGGACCAACGGTCCGCTGCTGGTGGTGGCTAATCTTCCCGCCACCGACTCTGACGCTCAGCTAAGCGAGCTACAGCTCGAGGTCGCCGACCGCCTTGCCGCAGTGGACAACACGGCCGCTGCCGTTCCGGCGGGNGGGCGTCAGCGACGACGGGCGGACCGGCATTTTCCAGGTGATCCCCACCGAGGGGCCCGCCAGCGAGAGCACCGAAGAACTGGTCCGGGAGCTCCGCGACTCAGCGCCGGGCATTGAATCGGACACCGGCGTACTGATCTCGGTGACCGGTCAGACGGCAGCCAACATCGACGTTTCAGAGAAGCTGATGGAAGCAATGCCCCTCTACCTGGGGATCGTCGTCGGGCTGTCGCTGGTGCTGCTGCTCCTCGTGTTCAGATCGATCCTGGTTCCCCTGATCGCCACGGCAGGTTTCCTGCTGTCCCTGCTGGCCAGCTTCGGTGCCACCGTAGCGATCTACCAGTGGGGCTGGTTCGGTGACATTTTCGGGGTGACCAACCCAGGACCAATCCTCAGCTTCCTACCCATCATCCTGATCGGCGTCCTGTTCGGGCTGGCAATGGATTACCAGATGTTCCTGGTCTCGGGGATGCGTGAGGCCTGGGTCCACGGAGGCAGTGCCAAGAGCGCCGTCCGGGTGGGCTTCAGCCACGGTGCACGGGTGGTGACCGCTGCAGCCATCATTATGGTCGCGGTCTTCGCCGGATTCGTGTTCTCCCACCTGACCATGGTCCGGCCAATCGGGTTTGGTCTGGCCTTCGGGGTGCTGATTGACGCCTTTGTGGTCAGGATGACCCTGGTGCCTGCCGCTATGTACCTGCTGGGAAGGCACGCCTGGTGGCTGCCGAAGTGGCTGAATCGTATCCTGCCGGACGTAGATGTCGAGGGCGCCCGACTAGCCCAGTCAGTACCGACCTCGGAAACTGACGCCTCGGATGATGTCGATCAGGTAACAGTCAAGGGGTAAGGTGTCGCCGCTGGGTGCGCTGGTCTTGCCTGAGAGGTAAGCCGACGTACTATTCAAGACATGGCCAGACCACCCAACCCAGAGCGCAAGACGGAACTGCTTGACCAGATCCTGGACTACTTGCTGGATAAGACCTTTGCAGGACTCAGCTTTCGTACTTTGGCAGATGGCCTTGGTATCAGCAGTTACGTGCTGGTCTACCATTTTGGCAATCGCGAGGAGCTGGTCAACCAGATCGTCACCCACATTGAGCGTCGCGACGAAACGGTGAGGCTACCTGACCCGTCGGAGCTCAGCCGAGAGGAGTTTCGCGAGTGGTCAATAGCGTCCTGGAAGTGGACTCAGATCGAACGCAACCGGCAGCTGCAACGGTTGGAGTTCGAAGCATCCCTGCACGACGCTGTGAGCCCCACGCCGAGGGAGAGCGCGGTAGCGAAGTTCGACTACTGGCATGGCTTCATCCGCGACTGGCTGTTGAACCAGGGTGTGCCGGCGGACCGGGCTGATGCCGTCGCGCGGGTCCACATTTCGGGCATCTATGGATTGCAGTATGACTTCGTCGTCAACCGGGACCGGCCGGCTGCTGAGGCTGCGCTGCTGCTCTTGATGGACTACTTTTTCGATGGGTTGGACCGGGCACTTGACCAGCAACAGTAGTCCAGTCAACAATTTCTGACCTGAAGCAGCGCACCAACCGAAAAAGGCGGGC
>NZ_ASZW01000042.1:0-1866 GCF_000468215.1 Arthrobacter sp. CAL618
CGTCCGTTGTGCAGCAGTGTTAACCTAGGTCCATGCCAGAGATGCCTGAGGTGCAGGGACTCGTTGATTTCCTTCGGCGGAAACTCATCCCCGAGGACGGTCCGCCCGCCGTCGTCGCCGGTCTTGAGGTGGCGTCCTTTTCGGTGCTGAAGACAGCCAAGGTACCCGTGCAGTCCCTGGCTGGGCTGCAGGTTCAATCAGTTGACCGGCGTGGCAAATTCCTGGTGCTGGAGATCGGCGGGCTATTCCTGGTGATGCATCTGGCCCGCGCCGGGTGGCTCAGATGGTCCGACAGTCTCAGCACGGCACGCCTGAAGCCGGGCAAGGGGCTAATCGCGCTGCGGGTCCGGTTCGCGGACGCTGGCACCGAACCTGGACCCGGGGGNGGGTGAGCCGGGCTTCGACCTGACCGAGGCTGGGACCCGCAAGTCGCTGGCCGCCTACGTGGTCGAGAGCCCTGAGGAGGTTCCCGGGATCGCCAGGCTGGGACCGGATGCGCTTGAGTTGGACCTGGCGGGATTCAAGCCCCTGCTACACGCCCACGCTGGCCAGATCAAGGGGCTGCTGAGGGATCAGTCAAAGATCGCGGGAATTGGCAACGCCTACAGCGATGAAATCCTGCACGCGGCACGGCTCTCGCCGTTTGCCCTGGCCAACAAGCTCGACGACGACGCCGTCGCCACCCTCCACACCACCATGCACCACCTGCTGAGGACAGCGATCGAGGCTGCGTCCGGGCGGCCCGCCAAGGAACTCAAGGACACCAAACGGCAGTCACTGCGGGTACATGCCCGCACGGGCGAGGCGTGCCCGGTCTGCGGTGACACGGTGCGCGAAGTCTCCTTCGCGGATTCCTCGCTGCAGTACTGTCCCACCTGCCAGACCGGCGGCAAACCGCTGGCCGACCGGCGTACGTCGAAGTTCCTGAAGTAGCCGGCGCACCTGGCCGGTGCCGTGCGTCTAGCGTTCTGACCGGCCGGGCCTGAACCTTCGGTAACTGTAGACGATCAGGCCCAACGCAATGATGCCTGAGCCGATCATGGTGCCACCGGTGACCCAGCCGCCCGGCAGCCACCACCGGTCTTCCAGCGGCCACCAGCCGGGGACATCGGGTTGTAACCCCCAGATCACTCCCGTGGCCATGAGCGTCAGCGCGCTCAGCACACTGAGCACAATGCGGGGCCAGGTCAGCATGCCCAGCTCGGCCGCCTGCATGGCCCGCGCCATCACCGGGTGCAAGAGCCGTTCCGCCCAGGGATAGCGGAAGGACAGCACTGCCAGTCCGGAAGCGACCAATAGCAGGCCCGGACCGGGGAGGACCAACCCGGCAATACCAAGCACCACCAGTGTCCACCCGCCCACTTCAATGGCGACTCGCCGTATCCAGGGGTGCACGCGGTCCGCCTTCATCATTTGATTAGCTTGCCATATTCGGTCCGGCGCCCGCGCCCAGGAGCGAGCCCTGGGCCATTCGATGAGTCAGCGCCACCGGGACTCGCTAGGATGACAGGACGAGTTGAACAGCAACCAGAAGGAGCGCAATGACTGAGCAGCCTGAGCCGGAAAATGCGAACGCCGACGAGAAGTCGAAAGGCCCCGAAGGCACTATCCCGGAGTCCGAGGAGGGGGTAGGAGCAGGAGTCACTGAAGAGGCCTCGAGCTTTGAGCCCGAGGAACCCTCGGACGAAGACAACTAGCTCCCCGAACCAATTTTCCAGGTACTGAGCGTCGCGGAGCGGGCCGCGACGCATGGCACGATGCGCGGCGCCAGTACCTGGGTCCGATGCGCTCGTGTGCGGGGGAGTGGGGGTGCTAGCCAAGGGTGGGTGCGTGGGCCGGCGGTGCCGGAATGTAGACGTTGCCGGT
>NZ_ASZW01000043.1:0-4973 GCF_000468215.1 Arthrobacter sp. CAL618
CGCCCCCGGCGACTCAGCGGCTGACTCGTCCGGGTGGGCCTGCCCGGCGGGCCTGGACACCAGGAGGTCGTCGTCGGCCGCGGCATACTCACGCAAGGCCAGGGCAACCTCGTGGGCATCCGGGCGCTGCTGGGGGCCGCGTGCCGTCATGCTGGTCAGGAGCGGGGCCCAGAAGGGTCCAAGATCGGCGGGAACCTCAGGATCGCGCAGGAGCCGGGCGACGGCCGCTTCGACGACGGCGCCGGGGAAGGCTTTTTTGCCGGTAAGGCATTCGAGCAGCACCAGGCCGAGGGAGTAAATGTCGGATTTGTAGTCGACAGCCGTTCCGTGCGCCTGCTCGGGGCTGAGATAGTTGGCGGTGCCGATGGTGGCGCCGGTGGCGGTCGCCGCCGAGGCGTCAACCATCCGCGCAATGCCGAAGTCGGTCAGCTTCGAGTACAGTCGGGTGTCCTGCTCGTCGGAACGGTACAGCAGGATGTTTGCGGGCTTGACGTCCCGATGGATGACGCCCTGGGAATGGACGTAGGCCAGCGCATCGGCCAGGTCGGCACCGAGCTGGGCCACCGCTAGGGGTTCGAGGCGTTCGGTCTTCAGGAGTTTCCTCAGATCCAGCCCATCGACGAGTTCCATGACCAGAAAACTGGTGGTCCGGCCCGACTCGTCCTGCTGCAGCCCCGCATCGTGGAGGGTAACAAGGCCCGGATGGTTCAGCGTGGCGAGCAGTAGTGTTTCGGTGTGCTGCCGGCGGTAGTCGTCGTCGTCGGAGGTACTGGGGTTGAACACCTTGACCGCGACGTCGCGGCCCAGGTTCTGATCAATCGCGCGGTACACAGCCGCCGCGCCGCCCGTGCCGAGGAGCTCGGCGGTTCGATACCGCTGCGCTAGCAGTTGGTTCACGGGGTCCTCACCGTACGAGAGATTGACAGGGATCAGCTCGTATTACTAAGTCCGCTGACTATGCCACGCTATCGTACTTTGGCACGAGTAGTGACGCGCCGCACGGAGCCAGCGAAAAGCGCGGTGAGCTAACCGTTGAGGAACTCAATCGCAGCCGTTTTGAAGGCCCTCGACGTCACCGCATTGGTGTGGGTTCGGCCCGGGAGCCAGACAGTCTCCGCGCGCGGACTCAACGCGGCCAGCTCGGGCATGGTGGTTGCCCGGTCGTCCTTGTCGCCGGCGACCAGCAGCAACGGCATGTGCGGCACTGCCTCGGCAGCGTTGAACGGCTCGCCCTTGATCGCCTCCACCATGGTCAGCAGTGCGAAGACGTCGTGGGATGGCACCAGCCGGGCCATCCGTAACAGGCCGGCGGTCGAGGCGTCGTCGATGGGGGTGCCGTCGGTCAGGTGCTGCTGGGCGGCGGGAAGGTCAAAATCAGCCAGGGGGTCTGCGGTGCCCGGCCCCCCGAGGACCATCCGGTGCACCAGTTCAGGCTGGGTGGCGCCAAACTCCCAGGCAAGTCTCGATCCCAGCGAATATCCGATAATGTCCACGCCGCTGGAAGGCTTGGACTCGTCGAGGGGGCTCACCTGGTAGTCCAGCAGGAGCTGCAACAGGTCGGCCCGGATCCGGCTTGGTGCGTACGCATCACGTTCCTCGGGGGAGGCGCTGCTCCCGTGGCCCGGCAGATCGACGGTAATCACCCGCCGACCGGCGTCGGTCAATGCCCTCACCCAGCCCGAATCATGCCAGTTCAACTTCGACGACGACGCAAATCCATGCAGCAACAGCACAGGGCGTGCGTCGGACTTTTGCGCAGGGCTGTGTTCCTCAACGGACAGGTGCGGGTCAATGCCCTCCACGAGGTGGTCCCGGTGGCGTCCCATATCGATCTCCCTCAGATTAGGCGTGTCAGTCGTCGTCGGACCCGAGGCTCAGGCGCACCCGCCGCTTGGGCGCGCGTTCCTCGGGCACGGTGCCAACAATGCCGGCCGTGTTGTCGGGGACCTCAAACACAATCAGAGGGTCCCCCACTTTCACTACGTCTCCCGGCTCACCATGAACTCTAACCACTGTTCCCGCCTGCGGTGAGGGTAACTCCACGGCAGACTTGGTGGTTTCCACCTCAACCAGCGGCTGATTGCGTTCAACAGTGTCACCCACGGCGACCAGCCATTCCAGGACTGTAGCCTCGATCAGGCCCTCACCCAGGTCGGGTAGCGGAAAGGACAATTCAGCCACGGCGATGCTCCAATACTCGTTGAATGCCGAACAGGATCCGGTCGATGTTCGGTACGTACTCGTCTTCCAGATCGCCGGAGGGATACGGGACATCAAACCCTGTCACCCGTTCCACCGGTGCCTTCAGAACATTGAAGCACTGCTCGGTCACCAATGCCGCGATTTCGGCGCCCAGTCCGCTGGTGCGCGGCGCTTCGTGGACGACGACGGCGCGCTTCGTCTTCAGCACTGACGCTGCAAGGCCTGCAGCGTCGATCGGCTTCAGCCAGCGCAGATCGAGGACTTCGACGTCGATCCCGTCTTCGGCCGCGAGCTCGGCTACCTGAAGGCAGCGTGACACCATCGCACCCCAGGCGATCAGGGTGACGTGCCGACCGCTGCGGGCGACGCGCGAGCCTTCGAGGGTGCCGCCGTCGGCGGTGTCGACCTGTCCCTTTTGCCAGTAGCGGGCCTTGGGCTCTATGAAGATCACCGGGTCGGGGCGCCGCACGGCATGCTTGAGCAGGTGGTAGGCCTGATGAGGGTCCGACGGCGAGACCACCTTCAGCCCGGGCACGTGGGCGAAGAGGCTCTCAAGGCTTTCGCCGTGGTGTTCGGGCGCGCGGATCCCGCCGAAGGAGGGAACCCGCAGGGTGATCGGCATGGGGAGGGTGCCCCGGCTCCGGTAATTCATCCGGCCGAGCTGGCACACAATCTGGTTGACGGCGGGGTAGGCAAACCCGTCGAACTGCACTTCAGGGATGGGGCGGAAACCCGCCATCGCCAGCCCCACCGACATGCCCAGGATGCCCGATTCGGCCAGGGGGGTGTCGAATACCCGGTCCGCACCGAACCGCTGCTGCAGCCCGTCGGTAATCCGGAACACGCCGCCGAGCTGGCCCACGTCTTCCCCGAAGATGAGGGTCTTGGGATTCTCGTCCAGCGATTCTGCCAGCGCCCGATTCAGCGCCTGCTGCATGGAGAGGTGCTCGAGGGGCGACTCGGGATCGACTGTGACCGGAGCCGTGATCTCCGCCGTCTGCTCAGACATGCTCTGATTCCTCTCTCCATGTTGTCTCCTGCTGCTGCAGGGCGGGCGTGCTCTCCTGGAAGACGTAGGTGAACATGTCGGATCCGGGCCGCGGCTCGAGAGCCTCCAGACCCTCCCTGACCCGTTCGGTTTCGGCCTCGGCCTCGGCGAGGACGGCGCCGAAATAATCGGTCTCCGTTCCGTAGGCGGTACGCAACAGGTCCGCGCAACGCTGCACCGGATCGAGGCTGCGGGCTGTCTGCTCGTCGGCGAGGGAGCGGTAACGGCCTGGGTCATCGCTCGTGGAGTGTGGACCCAGGCGATACGTGTTGGCTTCGATCAGCATGGGTCCGTTCCCGGCGCGGCAATGCTCAACCGCCTGCCGGGTCGCCGCAAGGACGGCGACGACGTCGTTGCCGTCCACGGTGAGGGACGGCATCCCATAACCGGCGGCGCGGGCCGCCACGGCGCCACCGGCAACCTGCGCGGCCGTGGGGACGGAGATCGCCCACCCGTTGTTCTGCACGAAGAAGATCACGGGGGCTTTCATCACCGCAGCGAAGTTCATTGCCTCATGGACATCGCCCTGGGAGCTGGCTCCGTCGCCGAAATAGGTGAGTGCGACGCCGCTGCCGGTACCGGGCTGACGCTCATGCCGGGCGAGGGTCTGGCCGTGGGCCCACCCGACGGCGTGAAGAACCGATCCGGCGACTACCGCCTGGATGGGTGCAAGGTGAGTGGCAGCCGGATCGTAAAGCCCGCCATGCCAGGTGGCCTTGTGGGTGGCCATGTACTGCACCATGTCAACGTTCATGGCCCGGGCCACGCCCATCTCCCGGTAGGTGGGGAAAACGAAGTCCAGCGCAGTGTCGACGGCGAAGCCGCTGCCCACCTGGGCCGCCTCCTGACCCAGCAGGGGAGCGTAGCCGGGGATGATGCCCTGTCGCTGCCAGCGGACGGCCGCAATATCCAGCTGACGCACTGTTACCAGAAGCCGGTAGAGCCTCTTCAGTTCCTCCTCGGGAGGGGTGGGCGTGGAGTTCATTGCCATCCTTATGATCGAAGTCACTCTGCTCGAGCGACGCTACGTCCAAAATGCAGCCTCTGCAATCTGTGTGGTGAGAGCTGCGCAGTATGTCTCGGAATGCTGAGACATGTTGGCAATTGATATACAAAGTGTTCGATAGGCTGGGAAAAAGACGGCACAAAAAAAGCGACAGGAGCACGTGCGCCGTCGAACCCACCCCTGCCGCTTGGTCGAATAGACCAACGTCTGTGACAGTAGTCACTATTTCGCCAAGACACAACACCGGCGCGTCTTTTGCTCCCGAAAGGTTATCCATGGTCATCGATCCCCTCGATTCACGAATCGCTGAGCTCTTCACCGATGATCCGCGGATGAGCGTGCTTGAGGCGTCGAGGCGCCTCTCGGTTGCCCGCGCCACCATCCAGGCGAGGCTCGACCGCATGCAGCGCGACGGGGTGATCGCCGGCTGGGGGCCGAGGATTGAACCGCGCAGCCTGGGCTACCCGGTGGTGGCCTACTGTTCGCTGACCATTCACCAGGACTCCGGGCACGACGCCGTCGCCGTCGCGCTGGCGAAGATCCCGGAGATCCAGGAAGTGCACACCGTTTCGGGCGAGAGCGATCTGCTCGCCAAGGTGGCGGCCCGGTCCAACCCGGACCTGCAGCGGGTGATTGACGCCATCATCGCTACCCGGACGGTGGTGCGCTCATCGACCGTGATCGTGCTGAATACCCACTTCGAGGGTCGGACCCTGC
>NZ_ASZW01000044.1:0-8308 GCF_000468215.1 Arthrobacter sp. CAL618
CCCCGCCATCCACGCTTCGACGTCGTCGGCCTCGCGGGGCAGCGCCGCGCTCAGATTCACGGGGCCATCGGCGGTCATCAGGATGTCGTCCTCGATCCGCACACCGATCCCGCGGAACTCCTCGGGGACCGCCAGGTCCTCGTCCTTGAAGTACAGGCCTGGCTCGATGGTGAAGACCATACCTTCGGTCAGGATGCCGTCCAGGTAGAGCTCGCGCTTGGCCTGGGCGCAGTCGTGAACGTCCATGCCCAGGTGGTGGCTCGTACCATGCGGCATCCACCGGCGGTGGTGCTGGCCGTCCTGCGACAGGGCTTCCTCGAGGGACACGGGGAGGAGGCCCCAGGCGTCGAGCCGTTCCGCGAGAACGGTGATTGCCGCCTGGTGGACATCGCGGAACTTGCGGCCGGGTTGGGCTGCCGCGAATCCGGCGTCGGCGGCGTCGAGGACTGCCTGGTAGATCTTCCGCTGGATGCCGGTATACCTGCCGTTGACCGGGAGGGTGCGGGTGATGTCTGCGGTATAGAGGGTGTCAGCCTCGACGCCCGCGTCGAGGAGCAGGAGTTCCCCTGCGTGCACCGGCCCGTTGTTACGGATCCAGTGGAGCACCGTGGCATTGTTGCCACACGCGGCAATGGTGTCGTAGCCCAGGTCGTTGCCTTCTTCACGGGCGCGGGCGAAAAATGCTCCTTCGACGACACGCTCACCGCGATGGTGGGTGATGGCGCGGGGGAGTTCCTTGACCACCTCGTGGAAGCCGTTGACTGTCGCCGCGACGGCGACCTTCATCTGGTCCACCTCCCAGGCGTCCTTGATCAGGCGCAGTTCGGAGAGGGCTTCGGCGAGCTTGCCGTCGAGCTCATCGGATTTTTCCAGGTCGACGCCGGTGTTGATCCGGGAGGTGTCGACCAGGGCGTCCGCGTTGAGATCGACTTCGCGCAGCAACCGGATCCGCATGCCTCCCACCTCGGGGACGCCTGCGTCCTTGGTGACTGCGACTTCCAGTTCGGCGAGGTCTGCAGTCTCGATGGAGAGCAGGGTCCTGATCTGCGCGTGTGACAGGCGTGAGCCGATCCAGAACTCGCCGTAGCGGGCATTGGCATAGAACTCGGGGTTGTCGTGACCAGCAAGCTCCCTGAAGTACAGGGTGGAGTGGTGCTGGCCGCCGTCGTCGCCGTGGCCAGCCTCGGTGGGCTCCATGATGAGCACTGCGTCGGGTTCGTGATCGAGCCCAAGACCGGTGAGGTGCGCGAACCCGGAATGCGGCCGGAAGCGGTAGTCGGTGTCGTTGGAGCGCACCTTGAACGGTCCGGCGGGGNCGAGCCGTTCGCCAGGGAATCGGTCTGAGATAGCACGACGGCGTTTCGCGGCGTGCGGGGCTACCTCAGCCTCGGCGGGCAGCTCGGTGGGCTTGGGTTCCCACTGCTGGGCCATGAACGCCTTAAACGCCTCCGATTCGGGGCGCTGGGAACGGTTCTCGTTCCGGGCAACAAGAGGCTGCTCTTCGGTGGTGGAGAGCGCGCCGGCGGTCTGGGACAGGGTGTTGTTCTCTGCTGTACTCACCAGTCCATGATCTCACCGGTACCGGAGGCAACCAAACAGTTGTCAGGGAGAACACCACTGCGGGCGTAGATTAGGTGGGTGAGAATCGACCTACACACCCATTCAACCGTCTCGGACGGCACCGAAAGTCCTGCAGAGCTGATCAAGGCAGCGCTGGACGCGGAAATTGATGTGATTGCCCTGACCGATCACGACTCGACCGCGGGCTGGGCAGCAGCCGCAGCTGCGGCGCGTACCCATGGCGTGGCGCTGATCCCTGGCATGGAGGTGTCGTGCCGGACTGACACGGGTATCAGCGTTCATGTGCTCTCCTACCTGCACGATCCGCTACACCCCGGACTGAAGGCTGAAGTCCTTCGGTCCAGGGACGCCCGATTGACGCGGGCCGAGCGAATGGTGGAGCGCCTCGGAGCCGACTATCCCATTACCTGGTCCGATGTGCAGGAGCACATCGCGGACGGGGCAACTGTCGGACGCCCCCATATCGCCGATTCTCTGGTGGCGCTGGGTATCGTTTCCAACCGGAGCGAAGCCTTCACCGATATCCTCACTGCCGCGTCCCCTTACTGGGTGGGCCACTACGCACCGCACCCCGCGCAGGCGGTGGAACTGATTCGCGCGGCGGGCGGCGTTGCGGTCTTCGCCCATCCGGTGGCATCGGCCCGCGGCCGGATCGTGGGTGACGATGTGATGGGCCAGATGATCGATGCCGGATTGCAGGGCCTGGAGATCGAACATCGCGACAACCCGGAGCCGGGACGCCGTGACCTGCGACGGATTGCTGCGGAGCATGGCTTGCTGGCCACTGGATCCAGCGACTACCACGGGGAAGGAAAACCGAACCGCCTGGGGGAGAACCTCACTGCCCCCGACGTGCTGGAGCAAATTGAGGCGTTGGCCACCGGGTCGGTAGTGGTTCGCTGAACACCTGCCTGCGCGAAGCGGGAACCGGTCAGCAGTAGGCGCCGAGCCTGGCCTTCATCACGTCGATCGCCTGGGGGTTTTGGTCAACGCAGACGAACCGGCGGCCCAGTTTCGCTGCCACCGCGCCGATGGTTCCGGATCCTGCGAAGAAGTCGAGTACCCAGTCACCCTCGCGGCTGCTGGCCGTGACCGCCCGGCGAAGGAGCCCCTCGGGTTTCTGGGTGGGGTAGCCGGTCTTTTCCCGACCGGTGGGGGAGACGATGGTATGCCACCAGACATCGGTGGGCAGTTTGCCCAGGGCAGCCTTCTCGGGAGTGACCAGCCCGGGCGCCATATAGGGCTCGCGGTCCACCCCTGCGCTGTCGAAATAGTAGTTCGAAGGGTTCTTCACGTAGACCAGAATGTTGTCGTGTTTGGCTGGCCATCGGCTCTTCGCGCGGGCGCCATAGTCGTAGGCCCAGATGATTTCGTTCAGGAAGCTGTCCCTGCCGAAAAGGGCGTCAAGCATCACCTTGACGTAGTGCACTTCCCGGTAGTCCAGATGCACGTACAGGGTGCCGTCGTCGGTGAGGAGCCGCCACGCTTCAGCGAGGCGTGGGGCCAGGAACTCCCAGTAATCCTCGAAGGCGTCGTCGTAGCTCGCCAGCATCCCCTTGACCGTCGAATAGCTGTGCCCCTTGAAACCGACCCGGTCCCCGGTCCCATCAATGGTGCGGACCATCGACGTTTGTTGACGCCGTTGGGCCCGCCCCGTGTTGAAGGGCGGGTCAACGTAGATCATGGTGAAGGAATTGTCAGGCAGCGTCGGGAGGTAGTCGGCGTTGTCGGCGTGCACCACCAGGTTGCTGCCGTCCGAACGCCACAACGGCGCCGTCGCGGGGACGGACATGTTGTGCCTAGCCCTCGGCTCCGGCTGCAGGCTTGTTCACTACCTCACCGTTGCGGCTCCGGGTGCGGGAGCGGCTGCGGCGGGGACGGTCGGTGGCCGGTGCGTTGTCGGCACCCGATGCTGGCGCGCTGGCTGCCGTCTGGCGTGACGGTGCAGATTCTTCGGCTGATCCGCCCGAACGACGGCGGCGGTTGCCGGAGCTTTCGCCGGATTTCTGGGAGTCGCGCTGATCGGACGACCGTGAGCGGTCGCCGCCGCGTGAACGGTCACCGCCGCCGGAGCGCTCCGAGCCGCGTCCCCGGCCGGAGCCGTGTGACTCGGGGGCTGCACGATGCTTCTTGCCCGTCTCGCCGAGATCCTCAAGTGTTTCGGCGTTGATGCCTGCGAGGGTCCGCTTGTCCCGGGGTAGCCGTCCCTTGGTGCCCTCGGGGATGTCAAGTTCCTCGTAGAGGTGTGGGGATGAGGAATAGGTCTCCACGGGCTCGGCAGCGTTAAGGCCGAGAGCCTTGTTGATCAGGCCCCAGCGTGGCATGTCGTCCCAGTCCACGAAGGTGACGGCTGTGCCCTTCTTGCCGGCCCGGCCGGTGCGGCCGACCCGGTGCAGATAGGCTTTCTCGTCCTCGGGGCACTGGTAATTGATCACGTGGGTGATGTCTTCCACGTCGATGCCCCGGGCTGCCACCTCGGTGGCCACGAGGACGTCAATCTTGTCTCCGCGGAAGGCCCGAAGCGCCTGCTCCCGGGCGCCCTGGCCCAGGTCTCCGTGGATCGCCCCGGCCGCGAAGCCGCGGTCAATCAGTTCCTCTGACAACTTGGCGGCGGTGCGTTTGGTCTTGGTGAAAATGATGGTGCGCCCACGGCCGCGGGACTGCAGGATCCGGGCCACCACCTCGGCCTTGTCGAGGTTATGTGCCCGGTAGATGACCTGGCGGATATCCTTCTTGGTGATTCCCTCGTCCTCGGGATCAGCCGCGCGGATGTGGGTCGGCTGGGTCATGTACCGGCGTGCCATAGCTACCACCGGGCCGGGCATGGTCGCTGAGAACAGCATGGTCTGCCGTACAGCCGGGGTGCCGGCGATCAACGTTTCGACGTCGGGCAGGAACCCAAGGTCAAGCATTTCGTCAGCCTCGTCCAACACCACCAGTTTCACATTGGCGAGGGAGAGCAGCTTCTGGCGGTACAGGTCGATCAGACGGCCGGGGGTGCCGACCACGATCTCGGTGCCCTTCTTGAGCGCTTCGATCTGTGGCTCATAGGCGCGGCCACCGTAAATGGTGACGATCCGGGCGTGACGCTTCTTGGCGGCGGTGGTGAGGTCACCAGCAACCTGGACGGCGAGTTCGCGGGTAGGAACCACGATGAGCGCCTGGGGGGCGCCCGGCACAGGCAGTCGGTCGTAGCCGTCGTCCTTGGGGGCGACGACGCGCTGCAGGGCGGGAATACCGAAGCCGAGTGTCTTACCGGTGCCGGTCTTGGCCTGGCCGATGATGTCATGTCCGCCCAGGGCGATTGACAGGGTCATCGCCTGGATGGGGAACGGGTGGATAATCCCGGCATCAGCCAAGGACTCCACAATGTCTGCACGGACGTTGAAGTCCGCGAACGTTTCTTCGGCCTCTTTATGGGGCTCCTCGGTGGTTACCAGTGTCTCCTCGACGAAGATCTCGTCGTCGCTGTTGTCGGCATGGAGATGATGGGTGTCGGTCACCTGGGTGTTTTCAGTGTTCAATTAAATACCGTTCATTTAGGCCGTACGGCTGCTGGATCTCGACGGGTGGCTGACGTGTGGTCAGCCCGGAGGAACAGGCGCATGGCGTCCAGTGGAAGCCGATCGCGGGCTTACGACTGCAGGCCGGGGATTCGGACGAATCCTGTCGGCTAAGAAGAACTCAAGATCGCGTAGGTACTTGCGGGTCAGGGGTAACTTATCAGGGAATGATGAGTACGACCGGGCATCCATTACTACGCAGTAAACTCTACCCTGCCCCGGCCGGCGTGCCCGACACGCCGGGACCGGCCGGGCCATTGATCAGTTCGAAGCGGGTAACACGGGCATCGATGTCAGCACGTACCAGGCGCACCCGGACAGCCTCGCCGGCAACCAGGTCCCCCTCACACCTCGCCTCGAAGGCCGGGTTGGCCAGCTGGATGGTTCCGACGGGCAGATAGCCGTTCTGCGAGTTGCCGTTCGGCGGTTTAGCCCCGGAGATGACGACGGCGTCGAATTCCTGCCCCACCAGATTACTCAGCAACGCTGCCTCGACGGCGTCCAGTGCGCCGCGTTCGAGCCGGGAGGAGAGTTGGTTGGACGAGTTCATTAGCGAGTTGAGTTCCGGAAGTGCGTCGCGCGCCCACGCCGGGACCTCGGTGTCGCCGCACAGGGCGGCGCAGATCACCAGAACGAAACGGTCAACCAGCCGCCGCAGCGGCGCTGTGGTGTGAGCATAGGGAGCGGCAATGGCAGCCTGGCTCATGGCGGCGGGGAGTTCGCCGTCGAACGCTGTATAACCGGCGCCCCTGAACAGGGACGCCGCCGCATGCATCAGTGAGAGCTGGCGGGGATCGGTGGTGTCAAGGCTGCGCAGGAATTCCCCGTACGCCATACCCTCCGGCCAGGGTGTGCCGAGCACCCGCGCCTGCTGGCGGAAGCGTGCCACGGACTCCCGGTCCGGCGGGGGCATGGTGCGCAGCACACCGATTTTTCCGTCGATCATCAACTGAGCGGCGGCCATCCCCGTCATCAGGGATATTTGTGCGTTCCAGTCCTCCGCCGGGAGCGGTGGCGACGTCAGAATGAAGTACCTGTCGCCGTCGTTGGCTATCTCCTGCTCGGGAAGGTTGAGGCTGGCGCCTCCACGGAGGCGTTCCAGCTCGATCCGTAGGAGCCCCACTTCCCGGAGGAGGAGCAGATTCTCGGGGGCGCCGCCTGAGTCGATGTCGCGCTGCACCTGTTCGTAGGTGAGCTGGGCCCGGCTGCGGATGAGGGCGCGTCGCAGGTCGGTGTCCTCGACCTCGCCCGCCTCGTTTAACTCGAACTGCCACACGTAGGCCGGGCGAACCAGCCCAGGCAGAAGACTGGCGGCGTCCTCGGAAATGATCTCGGGGTGGAGCGAGATCCTGCCGTCCGGGGCGTAAACCGTCTGGCCCCGGCGTCGGGCCTCCAGATCAATCGCACCACCCGGCGCCACGAATGCCGGCACGTCGGCGATCGCATACCAGACCCGGTACCCGGCCCCGCGGCGTTCCAGATGGACTGCCTGATCCAGGTCAATGGATCCGGGTGGATCAATAGTGATGAAGCCCAGGTCGGTCAGATCGGTATCCGGGCGGGAATGGTTCCTGACCGCGTGCTCAGCTTCGGCGAGCACCTCCGGCGGGAAGTCGGACTCGAGGCCCAACTCCTCCCGGAGGAGCTGCAGGGAACGGGTCAGCTGCAGCTGGGAATTCCGATTCGACAAATCAAGATGCGAGTACGGCACAATCTCAACCGTAATACACCGACCGACCGCCCACCGGATCGCGCGCAGCGCGCGTCACCGGGTTTCAGGCGTTCGGGCACCGGTACCCTTAACCCCATGAGTTCACTGCCGTCCTCCCCTCCCCAGCAGGCCTCCGACGAGCACACCGCCGGAACGCACCCCCGGCTCCCTGCGGACCCCCGCTACGCACGGTTCATCGTTGACCTGTTCGGGGTGATGGCTTACGGCGAACTCTCAGGATTTGAGCGGCTGTCCTCAGACGCGCGTTTCTCTCCCACCCTCCATGACCGGGCCACCCTTGGCCGGTTGGCTGTCAAAGAGTTTGAGCACTTCGAAATGGTCAGCAACCACCTGGCTGTGTTGGGGGTGGACGTCGAGACCGCGATGTCCCCCTTCCAACCGTCAATCGATTCTTTTCACGAGCGAACCCGGCCAGCCGACTGGTACGAATCGCTGATGAAGGCGTACGTGATCGACGCGATCTCCGACGACTTCTATACGGCGCTCGCCGGACGGCTGGATGCATCGACCCGAGAGCTGATCGGACGGATCCAGTCTGCCGATGAGCAGGGGCCGCTGCTGCAGGAACGGCTGCAGGAGGCACTTGCCGACGACCCGCGGTTGGCTTCCCGGCTGGCGCTGTGGGGCAGACGACTGGTCGGGGAGGCTCTCACCCAGGCACAGCGCATCGGAATTGAGCGAGCATTCCTCGGCGCGCTGCTGTTCGCAGGAGCCGAGGAAGACCAGGAGAAGGAGACGCTGCTGTTGTTTTCCCAGCTCACCCGCAACCACTCCCGCCGCATGAGCCTGCTCGGCCTCACCGCTTAGTTAGCTTCAATCAGCCTGCGGCGGTTTTGTTTCCCCCGTCGGCGCCCTGCTGAGCGTGCGCCTGCCCATTTGCCTCAGGCCTGCGCCACGGCGCATTGCGCCGGTCGACATGCCGCTGACATTCTTCGGCGTCAGGCAGGCGAAGGCGAACGAATTTAGGTCCCGCAGAAAGTCCGGTACGCGCCGAAATCGTCGGGTGCGGCAGCAGCATAACGTTCCAGCCCGGGCCGCTCGTCGTAGGGCGAGGTTACGGCTTCCAGCAGTCGTTCAAACGGCACCAGATCCCCACCCGTCGCAGCTGCCAGGGCTTCCTCCACCAGATGATTGCGCGGGATGTAGACGGGGTTGAACCGGCCCATTGCGACGGCGTCTGGCCCAAGGGCACGCCAGCGGTGGAGCCAGGCGTCGACCCCTTCAGTATCGGCAAAGTGGGTCCGCGTCAGATCGGCGTCGCCCCGGGCGGCAGCGCCGAGGCTCCTGAAGAAGGAGGTGTAATCGACCCGATCAGCCTGAAGCAGTGCGAGTAGCTCATCGATCAGGGGCAGGAGCACCGAATCATCAGGGTTGCCGGCCAGGCCGAGTTTGGCTTTCATCCCGGTCGCCCACGCGTCGCCATACTGGCGAC
>NZ_ASZW01000044.1:8315-35175 GCF_000468215.1 Arthrobacter sp. CAL618
CCCGCCGAGCGCGTCGGTGGCCATTGCGACTGCCTTCTCCTGGTCATCGTGGAGGAGGGGCAGGAGGGCTTCAGCAAGCCGGGCTAGGTTCCATTCGGCCACTACCGGCTGGTTGGCGTACGCATACCGCCCGCTCTCGTCGATTGAGCTGTACACCGCCGCTGGGTTGAATTCATCCATAAAGGCGCAGGGCCCATAGTCGATGGTCTCGCCCGAGATGGTCATGTTATCGGTGTTCATGACGCCGTGAACAAACCCGACCAGCATCCACCGAGCCACCAGGGCCGCCTGCGCAGCCATTACCGCCTCGAACAGGGCGAGGTAGGGGTGCTCGGATTGAGCGGCTCCGGGATAGTGGCGGGCTAGCGCGTGATCGGCTAGGCGGCGGATCAGGCCGACGTCGCCGGTCGCCCGGGCAAACTGGAAGCTACCCACCCGCAGGTGGCTGCCAGCCACCCGGGCGAGAACGGCACCTGGCAGGAGGGTCTCGCGGCGTACCTGCCGTCCAGTGGCTACGACGGCGAGAGCCCGGGTGGTGGGGATACCCAAGGCATGCATGGACTCGCTGATGAGGTACTCGCGGAGCATCGGTCCTACGGCCGCCAATCCGTCGCCCCCACGGGCAAACGGTGTGCGCCCGGAACCTTTCAGATGGAGATCGTGTATCCCGCCCGCAGGATCGGTGATTTCACCGAGGAGAAGTGCCCGGCCATCACCGAGGCGGGGGGAGAATCCGCCGAACTGGTGGCCGGAATAGGCCTGGGCCACCGGGGTGGCACCCGGCGGCAGCAAAGTGCCGGTCAAAAGCCGCGAACCCTCGGCGGTCCGCAGCGACTCCGAATCGAGCCCCAGCTGGGCTGCGAGTGGGACGTTGAGGACCAGTAACCGGGGATCAGGCGCTTCGTCGGCCTGCCAGGGAACAGCCATTTCGCTCAGTTCCCGAGCGAAACGGTCGTCGAGGGTAACGGCTAGCTGCGGTGCGACACTCATCTAACGAGCGTACAGCGGGCACCGGGCGGGGTGCAGCCCGAATAAGTTTTCCACGCTAATCATCAGCCACTCTCCTGAACGCCTCCGCTTCTTCCGTTTCACGGTGTCGTCCCAGCCACCAGGCAATGGCGATGGTGAGCAGTGTCGACGCGAGAATTGGGAGGGCCCAACTGAGCCAGAAGAGGGTCGGGTCATACCCCAGCCCCGTGAACTGCACGACGATCCATCCCAGTAGCCCCGAGACCAGGGCAATCCCGGGAAGGACCAGGGGGTTGTATCGCTGATGTCGTCGGTCGGTGATCCGCACGGCGAAGCCGATCACCAGGGTCGCGGCAGCGACGGCGATCAGTGTCAGCATGGTCGCCCCCGCCCGCCCTCAAGACCCGTTTAGAGTGCCCCGAACCCTACCCGGCGCGACTCTTCGGCACCGATTTCAACGTAGCCGAGAACGTTCGAGGGGACGATCACGTGGCGGCCCTTGCTGTCGGCCAGCCGCAGTTCAGCCCCGCCGTTCATGGCCTTCGCGACAATGTCAGCAACCTCGTCGGCTGTCTGCTCGGATTCGAGAACGATTTCCCGATTGACGTTCTGGATACCAATTTTGATTTCCATGGCGGTTTCCTCCTGATGTTGCGGTAACTGGGTGGGTAAGTGCCCTCACTGGAACTTACTCTAGATTTCCTTGGGGAAGCGACTGATTCCGCGCCAAGCTAAACGGTAAATCAGCTCACTGGCAGCATCGATGTCCATGGTGCCGTCGGTCTCCAGCCAGTACCGTGCACTGACCTGCGCCATACCAGCAAGGCCGTGTCCCAGAAGGGTGGCTTCCAGATGGGACAGGTGGGTATCTTCAGCAATAACACCGGCGATGGCATCAGCGAACCGGGCGTTGAACTCCTCGAGCCGACCACTGACGTCGGGGTCGTTGAACAAGTCAGATTCAAACACCAGCCGGTGGGCCTGACTGTCCTGGGCGATGAACTGGAAATAGGCGCGCATGGTTGCGTGGACCCGCAGCTTGTTATCGCTGGTGGACTGTAGCGCCTCGACAAGCAGTGCGGTCAGCTCAGCCAAATGATTCTCCAGCAGTGCCAGATACAGCTCCCGTTTGCCCGGGAAGTGCTGGTACAACACCGGTTTGCTGACCTTGGCCACCTCGGCGATCTCGTCCATCGCGGCACCGTGGTACCCGTTGGCAACAAACACTTCGTGGGCAGCGTTCAACAACTGACGCCTCCGCTCGTCTCGCGGGAGGCGTGTGGCTTTGCCGCCGGTCGGTGCTTCTGCGCTCACGCTTGGTTTGGCCTTTGATCGTTGGGACGGGTTCACTCTGGGGCGATGGCCCGGGGGAGTAGCCACCAGTTTACCCGCGGGTAACCTCGGGATGGCACGGCTGGCCTCCGATAGTTCTACGGGCATACATTTGATGCATGAGCTCACCTGTAGCAGGGCTTGACCCCCTGGTTGCCCCGCATGCAGATCTATCGCGTGAGGAGACCGAACGGTATTCCCGCCACCTGATCATTCCCGGTTTTGGTCTGACCGCCCAGCAGCGGTTGAAGAACGCCCGGGTGCTGGTGATCGGGGCCGGCGGGCTGGGCTCCCCGGCGTTGCTGTATCTGGCGGCAGCGGGCGTGGGCACTATCGGGATTGTCGACGACGACGTCGTCGACGTTTCGAACCTGCAGCGGCAGATCATTCACGGGGTGTCGAACGTTGGGCAGCCGAAAGCACAGTCGGCTGCGGAGAGCATCGCGGAGCTGAACCCGCTGGTGACCGTCCAACAGCATGTGGTGCGCCTGGACAACAGCAACGCGTTGCAGATTTTCGCAGAATACGATCTGATCCTGGACGGAACTGACAATTTTGCGACCCGCTACCTGGTCAGCGACGCCGCGGAAATCCTCGGCAAGCCCTATGTGTGGGGGTCGATTCTGCGGTTCGACGGCCAGGTGAGTGTGTTCTGGGCTCAGCACGGTCCGAGCTACCGTGATCTTTACCCGGATGCCCCGCCGCCCGGCTCGGTGCCGTCCTGCGCCGAGGGTGGAGTTCTCGGCGTCCTCTGCGCGCAGATCGGTTCGGTGATGGTCAACGAAGCGATCAAACTCATCACCGGCACGGGGGTTTCCCTTTTGGGTCGGGTACTGATCTTCGACGCCCTGGAAATGACCTGGCGCGAGGTCCGGGTCCGCCGGGATCCAGACGCGGCCCCAGTAACCGAGCTGATCGACTATCAGGCGTTCTGCGGTCTGCCGACCGGGAAGGCACCCGGTGTGCCCTCAGTCAGCGTGGTCGAACTGGACAAGTTGCTGCGCGAACGCGGGAGTGGAAGCAGGGACTTCGACCTCATCGATGTCAGGGAACCGGGTGAATACGAGATTGTCAGCATCGACGGGGCCACCCTGATGCCCAGGAACTCAATCCTGTCCGGGGAGCGGGCGGTCAGCCGTGACAGGGACGTGTATGTGCATTGCAAGGCGGGCAGCCGGTCGGCTGACATCGTGCAGCACCTTCGCACGGCAGGACATTCCCGGGTCTACAACGTTGACGGCGGCATCCTCGAATGGGTCAAGCGGATCGAGCCCGACAAGCCGGTCTACTAGGCCCCCAGCCAGAAGTCAGGCGCCGTCGTCGAACACTTGTGCAGCTGTGGTGGATTTGCCCCGGAATGAACGGCGGAGGCGGTCCAGGGCGGTCGGGGATGCAGCGACTTGATCGCCCGAACGAAACTGCGAGCGTTACGCAGTGCCCGTCGCTGGCGGATCCTGCCGCACCGGGCAGCTGGCCTCAGCCGACTGGTCGGCAGGCGCCTCAAGGTCAATACCGTAGAGGGCTTCAAGGGCGGCCGCATAATCCTGCTGTCGTCCTTCGGCTGCCAGTTCCCGGGCGCGCACGGTTGGAACGTGGAGCAGTTGGCGGACCATCCTGCGGAGCGCGAACTCCACTTCCTCGGCGGCGGCCGTGCAGCCGTGTTGCGCCCTGACTTTCTGCATCTCAGATTCGAGTACCTGCTGGGTGTGCTTCCGCAAGGCAACGATAGCGGTGTCCATGGCCCGTGAGTTCTGCCGGTCCTGGAAAGAGCGGGCTGCTTCGGCCACGAGGGAACTTGCCTGGCTGAGCGCTGCCGCCTGCTCGCTCGGCGCTGCGAGCCGGACCGACTCGAGGGTAATCAGTTCGACGTCGTCAAGGGAGCCCACCGCCGGGTCGAAGTCGTGGCTGAGGGCCAGGTCGACGACGATGAGCTGCTTGTCGACGCTGGCGCGAACACGCTCGACGTCGGCGGCCTCCACCCGGTTGTCGCTGCCGCTGCAACCCACCACAATATCGGCGGTAGCCAGTGCTGCCGGAAGGTCATCGGCGGTGAGGGCTACGCCACCGCGGGTGGATACGAAAGCCTCGGAGCGCCCGGAGGAGGAAAACACTGAGATGTCAGTGCAGCCCTTTTCCTTCAGCAGGGCCATCGTTGCACCGGCGTACGCCCCGGTCCCAAACACCACCACTGACTTGTCGGTGAATTCGCGGGTCAGCGACAGATCGGCGGCAAGCTCCAACGCCACTGAAACGATTGACCGGCCCTGGCTGCCCAGAGCCGTCTGCGCCCCGACGTCCTTGGCGGTGCGAGAGGCTTCCTGGAACAGCCGGACGAGAGGGCCACTGGTGGTGCCGTTGGCCTGAGATTCGATCAGGGCCCGGCGGACCTGCCCGGCGATCTCGCGTTCGCCAACCACAGCTGAGTCAAGGCCTGCTCCGACGGCAAACAGGTGGCGGGCCACGTCTTCACCGGTGCGTGTGGTGAACGCCGAGGATACCCAGCTTTCCGGCAACCCGGACAGTCCGCTGATGCGGGTGATGACTGCAGAGCGTGCAGCCTCGACGTCGTCTGCGGAGGCGGCATCACAGTAAATTTCGAGGCGGTTGCAGGTGGCCAGGGTGACCGCCCCTGAGACGGCGGGCCCGTCAGCGAGCACGGCGGATGCGACTTGGTCGGCGCCGACACTTAGTCGGGCGACGGTTTCCAAGTCCACATCGGAATGGGTTGCAACCAGAGATAGTAAAACCACAGCTCACTCAGCATAGCGAAACGTGCTTCCAAGGCATGAATAGGTTTGCCTAAGTTCGGCGTCTTTTCGCCCGTTCCGGCGATCCTCGGCGGGGTGAGGTTCGCCACCCGGCCAGCGCTTTTGCCCGGCCCCCGGAGAGGGGCAAGCCCCGCTGGTGTCCGGTGGGTTAACCGAAACCGCCCGAACTTGGCACAATCGAGATATGACTCTAAGTGCAACACACCCCCTGGTAGATGGCCGGACTTCCTCCTCGCCGCTGATCTCGGCCTACCGCGGTGAGCGTCCCAGCAGGCGTCCGGTGTGGTTCATGCGCCAGGCCGGTCGGTCCCTGCCCGAATATCGGGCACTGCGGCAGGGGACGGCGATGCTCGATTCGTGCCTCGATCCGGCGATGGCCTCTGAAATTACCCTCCAGCCGGTTCGCAGGCACGACGTCGACGCCGCCATTTTCTTCTCCGATATCGTCATCCCGCTCAAGTTGGCCGGCGTAGACGTCGATATTGTGCCAGGGGTCGGACCGGTGCTCGGTACACCAGTCCGCACCGCCGCGGATGTTGCAGCGCTTCCGGAACTGACCGATGAAGCGCTCGAACCTATCCGGCAGGCAGTCGCCCTGACCGTCGCTGAGCTCGGAAGCACCCCGCTCATCGGGTTCGCTGGCGCCCCCTTCACCCTCGCCGCCTACATGGTTGAGGGCAAACCGTCCCGGGATCACCTCGGCCCACGGACCATGATGCATGCCGATCCGGAAACCTGGGGTGCGCTGACACGCTGGGCTGCCGACGCTTCGGGGAAGTTCCTGAAGGCCCAGCTGGAGGCTGGGGCGAGTGCCGCCCAGCTTTTCGACTCGTGGGCAGGCTCACTGGGCCTGGCCGATTATCAGGCGCACGTCGCCCCGGCGTCCGGACGGGCGCTGGACTTTGTGCGAGGCCTCGGAGCGCCTCTGATTCACTTCGGAACCGGTACTTCGGAACTCCTGGTGGCAATGCATGATGTTGGTGTCGATGTGGTCGGAGTTGACTACCGGCTGCCCCTCGACGAAGCCAATCGTCGGCTCGGTGGCGCAGTTCCCCTGCAGGGCAACATTGACCCGGCGCTGCTCTCAGCTCCGTGGGAGGTCCTCGAGGCCCACGTGCTCGACGTGCTGAAGGCGGGTTCGGCCGCCCCCGGCCATGTCGTCAACCTCGGCCACGGCGTGCCACCTGAAACCGACCCGGCGGTCCTGACAAGGATTGTTCAACTCATCCATTCGGTGGAACCGTAACCATGCCGCACCGTAGCAGTGCCCCACGCGTAACGCCGGGTAAACCCGTCGTTGTTGTTGGGGGCGGGATGGCCGGATTGATCGTGGCCCGCGAGCTGTTGGCCCGCGGTCTGACCGTGACGGTCCTCGAACGGTCATCAGCCTTCGGCGGCTGCGTGGCCGACCACGAGGTGGCGGGCTTAAGGCTTGACAGCGGAGCTGAATCGTATTCCACCCGTTCGGACACTGTGCCCGCCCTGGCACGTCAGCTTGGCCTGGCCGACCGCCTCGTCATCCCTAACCCGGCGGGAGCGTGGATCAGGTTCCCCGGCAAAGACCCCCAGCACAGTGCCATGCCCCTGCCTCGTAGCGGCATCCTCGGTATTCCCGCGGATGTACTCGACCCCGAGATCGTGCGGGCCATCGGCAGGGCTGGGGCGTTGCGGGCATCACTGGACAAGGTGCTCCCGCTGGGCAGCCTGTACAAAGACGAGGGAATCAGCCTGGGCGAGGTGGTGCGCGCCCGGATGGGCATCGACGTCCTCACCCGCCTGGTTGCGCCGGTTGTTGGCGGAGTGTTCTCGGCTGATCCCGATGACCTTGACGTTGATTCCGTGGCGCCCGGACTTCGCAAAATGATGAAGCACCACGGATCGCTCGGTGCGGCAGTGGGCGCCATGCGCGCTGCAGCGCCCGNCCGCCGGCTCGGCCGTCGGGGGCCTGAGCGGGGGCATGGCCCAACTCACAGCTGCGTTGACCGACGAACTTCGTGCTGGCGGAGCCGATCTCAGGCCGGACAGTGAGGCGCTCTCAATCGCCCGGTCGGGAACGGGCTGGACGGTAACCACCGCCAGCGGCCCCATTGCAGCCGAGGCGCTGGTGATGGCGGTGGACGGGCCAGGCGCCGTCGACCTTCTCGGTGATGCACTGCCAAGGCTGCGGGAGGACCGTCCCCAGGCGGTTCCGGGGGTGGCTTTGGTGACCCTCGTCGTCGACGTTCCGGAACTCGATGCCCACCCGCGGGGGACCGGGGTCCTGGTAGCAGCCGGGGCTGAGGGCGTCAGCGCCAAAGCGCTCACCCACGCCACCGCGAAATGGTCCTGGCTCGCGGATCAGGCGGGGCCGGGCAGCCACGTGCTCAGGCTTTCCTACGGGCGGGCAGGTCAGCTCGGCGATGAACTGGCCGACGACACCGCGCTCTACGGGGCAGCGCTCGCCGACGCCTCAGCGCTCCTCGAGACCACCATTGATGAAGCTGACGTGGTGGGATGGAAAGTGGTCCGCTGGAACGGTGCCCTGCCCCACGCTTCGGTAGGTCACCGTGACCTGGTGGCACGGGTTCGTGCCGCCGCGGCCTCGGAACGCCACCTGGAAATCACTGGTGCGTGGCTCGCTGGAACAGGTCTGGTCGCCGTCATCGACGACGCCAGGGTGAGAGCCAAAGCCCTCGCTGATCGGTTGGCCCCGCAGGCCAGCGACCCAACTGGTCTGTGATCTTCGCGACTTTCTACGCGCAGTAGAACCTCAGATTTCGGTTTGCTCCTCACTGAGGGGCAGACTAGTACCATGAGTGAGCAAACCCGCACGGAGCACACGCAAAATCCTTCAACAGCCACCGCCGACGACGCCGCGGCTGAGCTGTTCTTCACCCTGTGGACGGTGTTCAAACGCAGCGCTGTGACACAGGGCTCCGCCACCGGCTCCCTTGAGCAGGTCATCGAGTCCCTCGACGCCGACGGGGTGACGCTGCGCGGCTTCTACGACGTCTCCGGAATGCGCGAAGACGCCGATGTGATGGTCTGGTTGCATGGCTCCCAGCCCGAAGCACTGCAGGCCGCCGTCCGGAAGATCCGTCGGACCACCGAATTCGCAACGGCCGAGATTGTCTGGTCCGCCATGGGCGTTCACCGGGCCGCTGAATTCTCGAAGAGCCACTCCCCGGCGTTCTCACGCGGCGTGGCACCGGCCGAATGGGTCTGTGTCTACCCGTTTGTCCGCTCCTATGACTGGTACATCCTCCCGTCGGAAGAGCGCCGCGAGATGCTGTACGACCACGGCTTGAAGGGCCGTGACTACCCTCAGGTCCTCTCCAACACCGTCTCCTCCTTCGCCCTCGGCGACTGGGAGTGGATCCTCGCCCTTGAGGCACCCGACCTGGTCGACCTGGTCGACCTGATGCGCCACCTCCGCGAAACCGAGGCCAGGCGGCACGTGCGCGACGAAATTCCCTTTTACACCGGACGGCGGATCGATACCGCCGGGATTGCAGAGGTGCTCCGATGACCGCTCAGGCCTTTCACCCGCTCGACGGCGTGGACGACAACGGGCGGATGGCGCCCAAAAACTACGACGCCATTGTGCTCGCCTCCTTCGGCGGACCCGAGGGTCAGGAAGATGTCATTCCCTTCCTCCGGAACGTCACCCGTGGCCGCGGCATCCCCGACGAACGCCTCGAGGAGGTCTCCCACCACTACCGCGCCAACGGCGGCATCAGCCCCATCAACGCCCAGAACCGTGCGCTGAAGGCGGCAATGGAAGCCGAACTGGCCAACCGGGGCATCGATCTACCGGTGTTCTGGGGCAACCGCAACTGGGCGCCGTTCATCGCGGACACCCTGCAGGAGGCGTACGACGCCGGACACCGCCGCGTGCTCACCGTCACCACGAGCGCCTACTCCTGTTACTCGAGTTGCCGCCAGTACCGGGAAGACCTGGGGATGGCCCTGGTTGAGACCGGCCTCGAAGGCAAGCTTGAGGTAGACAAGGTCAGGCAATACTTCGACCACCCCGGTTTCGTCGAGCCGTTCGTCGAGGGTGTGACCAACGGTCTTTCAGCGCTGCGCCAGAAGCTGACCGACAGCGGTGAAACCGACGCCCCAATCCATATCCTGTTCGCCACCCACTCGATCCCCACCGGCGACGCCGAGGCCGCAGGGCCGCGGGTCAACGGTGAGGCCGACGGCGGGCCCGCCTACGCCGAGGGTGCCTACGTCGCCCAGCACCTGGCCACAGCCCAGGCTGTGCTCGACCGGGTGCCGGAATCCGCCGGCGTCGACTGGTCGCTTGTCTACCAATCACGGTCGGGCGCCCCGCACGTGCCCTGGCTGGAGCCCGACATCAACGATGCGATCAAGGATCTCGCCGCGGCGGGCACCAAGGGCGTCGTCATCGTTCCGCTCGGATTTGTCAGCGACCACATGGAAGTGAAATGGGACCTCGACACCGAGGCCCTTGAGACCTGCGCCGATCTGGGCGTCCTCGCCGAGCGGGTCCCCACCCCGGGAACCCACGACAAGTTTGTCGCGGGCCTGATCGACCTGGTCTGCGAACGCACGGTGGACAACAACATCGCCGACCGGCCATCCGCCACGAACCTGGGACCCTGGTTCGATGTCTGCCGGCCCAACTGCTGCGCCAACCGCAGGGGCCCCAAGCCCACTGTCGCCGCGGCGGACTCGACTGTCGGACTACCGGGGACGGCACCCGCCTCGTGACCGGGCCCCTGCGGGTGGGCACCCGCGCCAGTGCGTTGGCGCTCACCCAGACCACCACGGTTGCCGAGCGGATCGGCTCGCTCAGCGGCGCAGTCCACGAGCTGGTCCGGATCCGCACCGAGGGTGACGTGCATAAGGGTTCACTCACCCAGATCGGGGGAACCGGCGTGTTTGTTGCGGCGCTGCGCGATGCCCTTCTGGATGACCGCTGCGACCTTGCCGTGCACTCGCTCAAGGACCTTCCAACGGTCCCCGCCGAGGGATTGAACGTCGCAGCCATTCCCGAACGGGCTGACACCCGTGATGCGCTTTGCGCCAGGGATGGGCTTACCTTGGCCACCCTCCCCGACGGTGCAACGGTGGGCACGGGTTCCCCGCGCCGGGCCGCCCAGCTGCGTGCTGCACGGCCCGGACTGGAGGTCATCGACATCAGGGGCAACGTTGACACCCGCCTTGCCAGGGTTGCCGGGCTGAGCGAGTCGGGCCCGGGTGACCTCGACGCCGTGGTGCTCGCTGCCGCCGGGTTGTTCCGGTTGGGGCGCGAAAGCGTCATTACCGAGCTCATCGACCCGGCAGTGATGCTGCCTGCACCCGGACAGGGCGCACTGGCAGTCGAATGCCGGACCGGTGACGCCGTCGACTCACCCTTCGCTGCAGCCCTCAAGGACTACGACCACACCACCACCCGGCTTGCAGTCACCGCCGAGCGGGCGGTCCTGCGCCGTCTCGAAGCAGGGTGCAGTGCCCCCATCGGGGCCCTCGCCACGGTGACCGGCGAAGTCCTTACACTGCAGGCTGTGGTGTGCAGCCTTAACGGATCCCAACTGCTCCGGCTGGCTCGTTCCGGCGGGGACCTCTCAGTCGATGGCGCGGATGCGCTGGGCGTGGGACTTGCCGAGGATCTGCTGGCCGCTGGTGCCGCGAGCATTGCTCCGCTCACCGCCCAATGACCCCAGCCCCAACTTCCGGTAATCACCCGCTGGAGGGTGTCCGCGTGGTGTTGCTGCGAGGTGCTGAGCACGCCGTCCGGACGGTGGGGGAGCTGCACTCGCGCGGGGCCGCAGTGCAACTGCTGCCCCTGATTGACTTCGAGACTCCCGAAGACTCAGCATTGCTCGAGGCTGCCCTGGATGAGCTGGCCGGCGGAGCGTTTAGCTGGCTCGTGGCGACCAGCAGCACCACGGTTCGGGCGCTGAAACAGCAGTTGGCTCGCCGTGGACTTGCGCTTGGCTCAGCGGTCCCGTCCGGCACACGCATCGCGGCGGTGGGGGAGGCGACCGCCGGGGCGCTGTTCGCCGAAGGTCTGAGGGCTGACCTGGTGCCTGAACGGACCGGTCATGAGAGTTCGGCCGTCGGACTGGCCGCCGCCTTCAGTGGGCTGGCACCCAAGGGTCGAATCCTCCTCCCGCAAGCCGACATTGCAGCCGACACCCTTGAGCGCCTACTCAGCGGTCAGGGCTGGGACCTGGTGCAAATCACCGCGTACCGTACCGTGTCCTACCCGGCGGACCCGTCGCGTCGGATCACCGCCAGTGTGGGACCTGGCGGACCCGCTGAACACGATGGAACTGGAGCCAGCGGACCGGAAGCCCCGGATAGGTGCCCCGAGCTGCCCGAACTGGACCCAGCCGGTTTTTGGACAGCTGTCGCAGCTGGCGCTATCGATGCCGTGGTGTTCACTTCCCCCAGCACCGTCCGCAGGTTGAACGAACGGACCACTCACTCACCCGCCGAAGGCTTTCCGGCCGGACTCGCCGCCGTCATGATCGGTGCCAGCACTGCTGCTGAAGCGCAACGGTGCGGTATCCCCATCGCCGCGGTAGCAGCCGACCCGACGCCCGCGGGGATCGCCGATGCGATCGCAGCCGCGATGCAGGACCACCCCGAACGTGAAAAGCTGACTGCAAGAGAAGAGGAGCACCCATGAGTTTCCCCCAACACCGACCACGCCGGCTGCGGACCACTCCGGCGCTGAGGCGCCTGACCGCCGAGCACCGACTGAGCCCCGCCGAACTGGTGCTGCCAGCGTTCATCCGCGAGGGGCTCACCAGCCCGCACCCCATTTCCTCGATGCCCGGAGTGGTCCAGCACAGCACCGAGTCGCTGAAGCGTGCAGCCGCGGAGGCGGTCCAGTTGGGTGTCGGCGGGATCATGCTCTTTGGTATCCCCGCCCAGCGCGATGCGACGGGCAGCGCAGGGCTTGACCCGGACGGCGTCCTGAACCGGGCGATCGCTGACGTTCGGGCTGAGGTGGGAGACGACCTGGTGGTCATGAGCGATGTCTGCCTCGACGAATTCACCGACCATGGGCACTGTGGCGTGCTCGCGTCCGACGGAACGGTCGACAACGATGCGACGCTCGCGGTGTATGCCGAAATGGCTGTCGCCCAGGCCAACGCCGGGGCGCACGTTCTCGGTCCGTCAGGCATGATGGACGGTCAAGTGGCAGTCATCCGTCAGGCGCTTGAGGAGGCAGGGCATCAGGAAACTGCCGTTCTGGCCTACGCCGCCAAATACGCGTCAGCCTTTTACGGCCCGTTCCGTGAGGCAGTCGATTCGCAGCTCAAGGGCGACCGGCGAACCTACCAAATGGACGCAGCAAACCGCCGCGAAGCACTCCTGGAGGTCGAACTGGACCTCGAGGAAGGCGCAGACATGGTGATGGTCAAACCAGCAATGAGCTACCTCGACATCCTCGCTGATGTTGCGGCGCTGTCTCCTGTGCCGGTGGGCGCCTACCAGATCTCGGGGGAGTACGCCATGATCGAGGCCGCCGCTGCGAATGGTTGGATCGACCGTCGTCGGGCTATCGAAGAATCAGTTCTCGGCATCAAACGCGCCGGGGCGAACATCATCCTGACCTACTGGGCCGCCGAACTTGCCGGCTGGCTAAAGGAGTAAACCATGACCGTTTCAGAAGAATTGTTCACACGGGCGCAAACCCTCATGCCGGGCGGGGTCAACTCTCCGGTCCGGGCTTTCGGATCGGTCGGTGGCACCCCCCGCTTCCTGGTCTCGGCCAAAGGCCCCCACGTCACCGACGCCGACGGTCGCGAGTATGTCGACCTGGTATGTTCCTGGGGTCCGGCTCTGCTCGGACACGGCCACCCGGCCGTGCTGGACGCGGTGCACCGTGCGGCGGACAACGGCCTGTCCTTTGGCGCGTCGACCCCGGCCGAGGCTGACCTGGCTCAACTGGTGAAGGATCGGGTGCCAGCGGTGGAACGGCTGCGGATGGTGTCCACGGGTACCGAGGCGACGATGACGGCGGTCCGCCTGGCCCGCGGGTTCACCGGCCGCAACCTGATCGTGAAGTTTGCTGGCTGCTACCACGGTCATCTGGATTCCCTCCTGGCAGCAGCCGGGTCCGGTGTGGCGACCCTCGCGCTCCCCGGCTCGGCCGGGGTCACCGCCGCGACCGCAGCGGAAACCCTGGTGCTGCCCTACAACGACCTGGCAGCCGTCGAAGCAGCTTTCGCCGACCACGGGGATTCAATCGCCGCTGTCATTACCGAGGCCGCACCAGCCAATATGGGAGTAGTGACACCGGGGCCGGGCTTCAATGCGGGCCTGTCCCGGATCACCGCCGCCCACGGCGCGCTGCTCATTGTCGACGAGGTTCTCACGGGCTTCAGGGTGGGGCCGGGTGGATACTGGGGCCTCACCGGAGGCGCCGCCGGCGCCGAGGAAGCATGGACCCCCGATCTGCTGACCTTCGGGAAGGTGATCGGAGGCGGGCTCCCCGCAGCAGCCCTCGGCGGTCGCGAGGACGTCATGAATTACCTGGCTCCCCTGGGACCCGTGTACCAGGCGGGCACCCTGTCCGGGAACCCGCTGGCAATGGCCGCCGGGGTTGCCCAGTTGAGCCATGCAACCGCTGATGTCTACCAGCAGATCGACTCGAACTCCCTGGCACTGTCAGCCGCGCTCTCCACCGAACTGGATCGCGCCGGCGTCGACCATTCCATCCAGCGGGCAGGGAACCTGTTCAGCGTGGCCTTCGGGACGTCGGCGGGCGGCGTCCACAACTACGCCGACGCGCTGGCCCAGGACTCCTACCGCTACGCCCCGTTCTTCCATTCAATGCTGGAGTCGGGTGTCTATCTGCCGCCGTCCGTCTTTGAGGCGTGGTTCCTGTCCTCCGCGCACGACGACGCAGCCATGAACCGGATCTACGACGCGTTGCCTGCTGCTGCGGCTGCCGCAGCAGGAGCGACGCCCGTAAGCTGACGCCCGTCGGCTGACGCCTGTCGGCTGACACCCAGGCACAAACAAGGGAACCCCGCACGGAAACGAAAGCCGTTTCTGTGCGGGGTTCCCTGGTGTGGGCTAGGACGCGGGAGCGACGTCTCCGCTGGGCCACTGTTCCTCGATGTAGGCCTTGACCTCGGGGGAGTGCAACAGCTCCTCGAGCTTCGCGATCCGTGCATCACCGTCCGAAGCGGTGTTCCAGGCCAGGAAATTGGCGTAGGGATTGCCATCAAGCGATTCAACGACGAGGGCATCAGCGGTGCTGAGACCCGCGTCGAGAATGTAGTTGCCATTGATGATGGCCAGGTCAACGCTGGGGTCCTGGAGATCGTTGAGCAGCAGTTCGGGCTGGTTCTCGATGAACTCCAGGCCCATCGGGTTCTGCTCGTCGGAGAGCGCAAGTACTGAGGCGTCCTCGGCAATGCCCTCAAGAATCCCGGCATCCTGCAACAGCGTCAGTGCGCGGGCCTGATTGGAGGGGTCGTTGGTGATGGCGATGCGTCCGCCCTCGGGGATGTCCGAGACGTCCTCATGCTGCTCGGAGAAGGCAGCATACGGCTCGATGTGGACGCCCTCGCCGTGGGCGAAGTCGTACCCCTGGCCTTCGACCTGGCTGTTGAAATACGGCAGGTGCTGGAAGTAGTTGGCGTCCAGGTCACCGTCGCTGAGCGCGATATTCGGGGTGGTGTAATCGTCGAACTCAGTGATCTCGAGGTCGAGTCCCGCTTCCTCGGCGAGATTCTCGTCGACGAACTCAAGGATCCGGGCGTGGGGCTGCGGGCTCGCCCCAACGGTGATGGTTTGCGGGTTGGCGGGATCCAGAGAGGAGACGACCTCGGTGTCGGCTGAACCGCCACAGGCGCTCAGCATGAGGGTAGCAGCGACGCCGGTAGCAGCGAGGGTGAGTAACTTACGCAATAGAACAGGTTTCCTTTCAAGGGGCGTACAAAAGTAGGTGCAGGCAGTGAGTGTTGGGAACGGCGACGGCGTCAGCTGCCGACCACCTGGACCGCAGCCTTGCGACGCAGCCGTTTACCGCTCCCGGCCGTCGCTGCCGAGCGGTGATCCACCCGGCGCGCAGCCCAGTCCCCGGCGAGCTGAATGGCCTGCACGATGAGGACGATGATGATGATTACCACCACCATGACGGTGGTGTCGAACCGTTGAAGGCCGTAGTTGTAGGCGAGTCGGCCGAGACCACCGCCGCCGATGATGCCCGCCATCGCCGAGTAGCCGACCAGGGTGACCAGCGTCGTCGTGAACGCGGCAATCAGACCCGGGAGCGCCTCACGGAGGAGCACCTTGGTCACCACCTGCATTCGGGTGGAACCCATCACGAGAGCAGCGTCGATCTTGCCTGAACTGACGTCGCGGAGGGAGGTTTCGACCAGTCGGGCGAAGAACGGGATGGCGCCGATGCTTAGTGATACCGATGCCGCAACCGGTCCGATCGAGGTGCCGGTCAGGAGCCGGGCGAGCGGGATCAGTGACACCATCAGGATGGCGAACGGAATGGAACGGGTGATATTGACGACGACGCCGCTGATCACCTTGTTGGTCAGGGGCATCGGCCGCAACCCGTCGGGGGCGCTGGCGGAAAGAAACACGCCCAACGGCAACCCCACCAGAAGGGTGAAGAAGCCCGAGATGCCGATCATCTGCATCGTTGCTGCGAATTCTTCGGGCAGGGCACGGGTGATGCCTGGGTTAGTGAAGAGCTGATCAAAAAAATCCATCATGCCACCTTTGCCGCGACGCCCTGGGACTGCAGGTACTGCAGCATTTCTTCGACTGGCGCCAGCTCACTCACTTCGATTCGTAGCCGGCCGAAGCGGCTGTCGGCGAGATTTTCGACGCTGCCAGCCAGAACATTGATGCTCAGATCGAACCGTCGGCCCAGATCGGACAGGACCGGCCCTGACGCGACATCCCCCGCTAGGAGCAGTTCGAGCGCTGGCATTCTTCCTGGCCGATGGGCTGGTAGCGGCAGCAGCGCCCGTGACAGTTTTCCGTCGAGCTGGGCCGCCACGTCCTGCAGCCTGCCATGTTCCACCACCCGGCCATCCTCCAGCAGCGATACCGAATCGCAGATGCGCTTCACGACGTTCATCTCATGGGTGATGATCAGCACCGTCAAGCCCAGCGTGTCAGTGAGGTTATGGATCAGATCCAGGATGTCGTCAGTGGTGGTTGGATCGAGTGCCGAGGTGGGCTCGTCGCAGAGCAGCACGTCGGGATCGGAGGCGAGCGCCCGGGCAATACCCACCCGCTGCTTCTGGCCACCGGATAACTGCGACGGGTAGGCATCGGCGAAGCCAGCCAATCCCACCAGATCCAGGAGACGTGCCACCGTGGATGAGATATCTGCCTTGGGGGTCTTCACCAGTTCCAGGGGGTGCGCCACATTCTGGGCAGCCGTGCGGGAATCCATCAGGTTGGCGTGCTGGAAGACCATTCCAATTCGACGGCGCGCAGTGCGGATCTCTGAATCCTTGACAGCGGTCAGTTCACGACCGTCAATGGTGACCGACCCGGAGGTGGGGCGGTCCAGCAGGGTCAGGCACCGCACGAGGGTCGACTTTCCCGCACCGGAATGACCGATGATGCCGTGGATCGACCCGCGGGGCACGGTCAGGCTCACCCCGTCAAGGGCGGTAATGGTGCGGCTGCCCTGCTGGTAGGTCTTACGCAGGTCGGAAACTGTGATCATGGGCCCTCATGGTTGCTGGCGACGGCCGGATGATCGGGTGTATCACGGCCGGAGGGCGAATCGATCGACGCCCAAGCTATCATCACACGCATGAAAGAAGTGACTGAACTTTAGTGCCCTGAATCACTCATCGGGCGCCGTCTGGGGCATCCCCGCCTCCAGATCGAAGAATCTTCGGAAAAATGGACTCGCGGCGGCGTTCCCGTGATGTCCCTAGGAGGCGATAGCGGGCCAGCGCCCTTCAACGACTGCCGCCGGATCCTCGCGGCGGAGGTATTCCTGGAAGCTCGCGGCCTGCCGGGCCGCCCACACCACCTGCGATGCATGAAGTACTCCTGCAGGACGTTGCAGATGCGGGAAGCGTTCGGCAAGGACCGCCGCGACCTGCAAGGTTGCCAGCACATCCGCGGCCGACGTGTGGGCGTTTTCAAACGCCACCCCATAGTGTTCAGACATAGCTGTCAGGGTCCGTTTTCCACGGCGGAAACGATCAGCCTGCTTGTCCATGATGTACGGGTCGAGGACCGGGAACGGATGGGGTACGGGTACCGCATGCCGGGCACCTTCACTGGCCAGCACAGTGAAGTCGTAGCGTGCGTTGAAAGCCAGGACGGGAATTCCCGCTGTGAACAGACGATTCAGGACTGCGGCGATTTCCTGCACTACCCGGGCCACCGGTTGGCCCTCGGCACGGGCCCGCTCGGTGCTGACCCCATGGATTGCTGCAGCCTCCAGGGGGATCTCAACACCGGGGTCGGCCAACCACTCATGTTGCTCAAGCGCTGAGCCATCCGCGTCCACCAGCACTATCGACGCGGTGACAATCCGGGCCGCCAGCGGGTCGCGTCCAGTGGTCTCGAGGTCAAAGGCCGCTCGTGGGTGGTGATGCCAGCTATCCATGCCTTTGACGCTATCCTCCAGCACCGACATTTCGGGTGAGGTGGGTCCGGTTAGGCTGGAATTCATGAATGATGAATTCGCCGAGGCGGTGTACGAGATAGCAGGAATGATTCCTGGCGGTTCAGTCCTTTCCTATGGCGACATCTCCGAGCTGCTGGAGTGCGCTGGCCCCCGGCAGGTCGGTGCCGCAATGTCCCGGTGCGGCGACGGTACGCCGTGGTGGCGGGTGGTCCGCGCCAGCGGCCTTCCTCCGCTCGGCCACAGCGCAGAGGCTTTACCCCGTTATGTGGCTGAGGGGACCCCGCTGCGAACCAGCGGGGATACCCGATCCCAGACCCGGGCGGAGCCGGGGTACACGATCGAGATGGCTGCGGCCCGATGGAACCCAGCCGAAACCGAACGGGGTGCAATCGAGGTGACCCGTTCCGCACTGGCCGGGGGTTCGGAGCCGATCCCTAAAACGTCAGACCCCCATGATTGGCTGAAACCATGAACGCTAGACCACGATTGGTAACAGCAGGAGATGCGCGGGCCGGGCAACCGTCAGCCACGGCGCCGGTCCTTAGCCCTGAACAGGCAGAAATCGTTGCTCTTGGCGCCGGTAGCGGACCGGTGCTGGTGTTGGGCGGCCCAGGGACCGGCAAGTCAACCGTGCTGGTCGAAGCGGCGGTGCGGCGGATCGATCAGGACGGGCTGGATCCGGCCTCAGTCCTGATGCTGGCGCCGTCCCGCCTGAGCGCAGCACGGCTTCGTGACGCGTTGACCTCCCGCCTGAACCGCAGCCTAAGCGCAGCACCAGCACGGACCTGGGCGTCTTATGCCTTTGACCTGATCCGCAGGGCGCGAATTGAGGGACGGATCCCCGAGCTGATTCGCAGCCCCCGTCTCCTCTCCGGCGCGGAACAGGACCTAATCATCAAGGAGCTCCTGGACGGTCACAACCGTCCCGGGGCGACACCGCTGGGGTGGCCGGAGGGTTTGACCCTCGCCCTTCCCACCAGAGGGTTCAGGCAAGAGGTGCGGGAGCTTTTCGACCGGGTCAGCGAGTACGGAATGCATCCGGATGAACTGGCTGACCTGGGGCGTCGTTTCAACCGTCCAGACTGGACAGCGGGCGCCCAGCTGTACCAGGAGTACCGTGACATCCTGGATCTGCGGATGCCCGAGGCATTCGACCCGGCGGGCGTGCTTACCGCGGCCCGGAACCTGCTGGAGGTCGACGCGGAGCTGCTGGCACAGGAGCGATCCCGGCTGCAGCTCATTCTCGTAGACGACTACCAGGAGTCGAACGCGGCTGTCCATGCCCTGTTCACCCTGCTGGGCAGGGACAGCGACGTCCTCGTGGCGTCGTGCCCGGACACCGTCGTCCACGGTTTCAGGGGCGCCCGGCCTGAGCTGACCGGCAGACTGGCACAGGACCTCACGGGGAACACCAAGCTGCTGACGGTTGCGCTCAGGACCTCCCACCGGCTAACCGGGCCGTTGGCGGAGGCATGGCAAAACGTCGCCTCGCGCATCTCGGTCGTCGGCGGTGCGGGCGCGTACAGAACGCTGGAGCCTGCACCGCAGGGCCCAACAATTCTCAATGAGGTGGGGTTGGTCTCCGCGCATCTGGTGGATTCCTCATTCCACGAGCTGCGGTATGTGGCACAACGGATCCTTGAGGCACAACTCTTCGCGGGACGGAGTCTCGGCGACATTGCAGTGATCGTGAGGACCGGGGCCCAACTGGCCGAGTTTCAGCGTTATCTGACCGGACAGGGGATTGCGGTCAACGTTCCGGCAGCGGAGCGGGCCATTCGTGACGAACCAGCGGTGAAGCCGTTACTGGACATTTTTGGGGTCGTCCTGGGCCAGGTGACCCTGGATGCGGCGTTAGCCGTGTCCTTACTATCATCACGGGTGGGCGGCGCGGGGACACTTGAGCTCCGCCGGTTGCGGCAGAGCCTTCGCCAGACGGAAGTGGCGGCCGGCCGGGGGAGGACCAGCGACGAGTTGCTGGTTGAGGCACTCACCGACCCCTCGCTGATTGGCCCAGGGATGCAGGGCGGTAAAGCGGCACGAAGGGTCGCGCGAATGATCTCAGCCGGAACGTCAGCTCTTGAGGCGGAGGGAGCGAACCCCGAGACGGTGTTGTGGGCGCTGTGGGAGGCCTCAGGGTGGTCAACTCAATGGGCCGACTCAGCGGTTGCCGAGGGAGCGTCCGCTGCCCACGCGGACCGCGACCTCGACGCAGTAGTGGCCCTGTTCCAGACGGCCGAACGGTTCGTCGACCAGGTGCCCGGGGCGGCGCCGGCCCGGTTCCTCGAGTACCTGACCAGCCAGGAACTGCCAATGGACACGTTGGCGCCGCGCGCCCAGAACCAGGAATCCGTGGCGCTGCTCACCCCCGCCAGCGCTTCCGGTCGGGAATGGCCGGTGGTGATCGTGGCAGGTATCCAGGAGGGGACCTGGCCCAATCTGCGGCTCAGAGGGGAATTGCTCGGTTCAGGCGAACTCACCGCGCTGATGGATTACGGAGCGGATTTTCGCCGGCACCGCGACCCGTTGATCCTGATGCAGGAGATCCGCTTCGACGAGCTTCGCAGCTTCTCGGTCGCCGTATCCCGGGCCACCGAAGAATTGATTTGCTGTGCCGTGGCATCCGATGAGGCACAGCCCTCACCGTTCCTGGACCTGGTGGATCCGTTGCCCCCCGGTCAATTGGAACGGTCCCGGACCGAGGTGCAACGCCCGCTGACGCTGCGCGCGCTCGTGGCTGAACTGAGGAAGTATGCCCAGCAAGCGACCGCATACCCTGAACTCTCTCGGGAAGCGACCCACCATCTGGGCGCTATGGTCAACCATTCTCCTACGGTGCCGGGAGCCCACCCCCGTGAGTGGTGGGGCCTCCAGGAGCTCTCCTCCAGCGCACCGGTGGTGCCCGGCGACCAGCCCATCCCGGTGTCTCCTTCCAAGGTTGATGCTGTCCTGAAATCACCGTTGAACTGGTTCGTATCGGCGGTCGGCGGTGAGCCGACGATGGACTTCGCGCGGTCTCTGGGAACGCTGGTGCACAGCATTGCCCAGGACTTCCCGGATGCCACCGGTAGTCAATACGTTGAGGAGTTGCAGCGCCGTTGGCCTTCCCTCGGGATGAAGGAGAACTGGGAGGGGAGGATCGATTTTCAGCGTGCCGAACAGATGGTGCGGAAGCTCGCTGGCTACGTGATTGCGATGCGGCAGGCAGGTCGGTCACTGGTCGGTACTGAGGTCGATTTCGAAGTGGACCTGGAGGTGGCAATCGGGGATGCCCCGCGCGTCGCGAGATTGAGGGGGCAGATCGACCGGCTGGAAATCGATGCTGAGGGCAGGCTGGTCATAGTCGACCTGAAAACCGGCAAGTCCTCGCCCTCGCTGGCGGATCTGGACCGGCACCCGCAGTTGGCCTCCTACCAGGTCGCCGTGAATGAGGGGGCACTCTCTGCTGGGCAGGTCGCAGGATCGGGTGGGGCCGCCCTGGTCCAGCTGGGAACCACCCGCAAGGAAGCGGGAGTCCAGCAGCAACCCGCCCTGGCGGCCGATGATGGGTGGGCCCGGGAAATGATCGAGGAAGCAGCACGTCTCATGTCGTCAGCGCAGTTCGATACGGTGCATGATCCGAAGCGATCAGGCCACGGTGGGTCAGGTTGTCGACTGCCCGAAATCTGTCCGCTGTGCCAAGAGGGACGGCAGGTGACCGAATGAGCAGCGCAGCAGCCCCGGTCGCAACTGGTGGAGTGCCCGCCAATCGGGTGGCCCAGCGGTTTTCTGCCAGAGAACTCGCTGAACTACTGCACCGTGATCCCACTTCACCAGTGCAGTACCCCACACCAGATCAGGTCACCATTATTGAAGCGCCGCTCGAACCGCTGCTCGTCATTGCGGGCGCCGGATCAGGTAAGACCAAGACCATGGCTGACCGGGTGGTTTGGTTGGTAGCCAACGCACTGGTCCGGCCGGAGCAGATCCTGGGTGTAACTTTCACCAAAAAAGCAGCCGGAGAGTTGTCCACCCGGATCCGGCAGCAATTGTCGGCACTGTACCCAGCGTTGGACGCCGCCGGATATGAAGGCACCGACGAGGACCGGCTAGACCCGAGCGTGTCGACCTATCACTCGTACGCCAACTCGATTGTCCAGGACTATGGATTGCGCATCGGGGTGGAGCGGGACTCGGTGCTGCTCGGTGCTGCACAGGCCTGGCAACTGGCCAGTTCCGTGGTGGAAGCGTATGAGGGGGAGTGGGAGCATTTCAGTGCCGCGAAGTCCACCCTGGTCAAGGCGGTCCTCACCATGGCCGGGGAATGCGCTGAACATCTGGTGACACCGGCCGAAGTGAGGGCGGTGCTGAGGGAACACATCTCGGCCGTCGGTGAGCTGGAATACGCGGCGGGCACAACGCGCCGCCCGGCACAGGCTGTTGCCAGGCTGCTGGACAAACTGCGAACCCGGGTGACCGTCACCGAACTGGTCGAACACTATTCAGATGCCAAACACACCCGTCGGCAGCTGGACTTCGGTGATCTGGTTGCTCTCGCAGCAAGGATTGTCAGCGACATCCCCGAGGCGGTGGAAATGGAGCGCCAGAAATTCCGGGTAGTCCTGCTGGACGAATTTCAGGACACCTCGTTTGCGCAGATGGTGTTGTTCTCGAAGCTCTTCGGCGACGGCCGGGCGGTGACCGCTGTGGGGGACCCCCACCAGTCGATCTATGGTTTCCGCGGAGCTTCGGCCGGTCAACTGGGAACGTTCCGCACCACGTTCCCCCTCACCGCCGACGACGGGTTACGCCCTTCATTGGTCGCCAACCTTTCGGTCGCCTGGCGCAACGGCACCAGTATTCTCGCGGCAGCCAACGCTGTTGCCTCCGAACTCAATCGTCAACCCAGCTGGCTGCGCAGCTCTACCCTGTTCGTCCCTCCGCTGGAACCGAAACCCCGGGCAGGAGTGGGGGAGGTGTATCTGGGTAGGTACCTGTGCGAAGCATCGGTACAGCTGGACGGCGAAACGGTTACGGGTGAGGCCGCTGCCCTGGCGGACCAGGTGGAGCACCATCGACGGCGAGGTTTTGAGGTCGGTGCCGAGGGCCGGGCGCTCAAACCGACCGTCGCAGTCCTATGCCGTGGGCGGCGGCAGTTTGAACCCATCCGTCAGGAACTGGCGAAGCGTGGCATTCCGGTGCAGATTGTGGGACTTGGGGGCTTGCTCCGCACACCCGAAATCGTTGAACTGCTCGCAGTGCTGCGGGTGCTCGGCGACCCGGATCGATCCGATTCCCTGCTGCGATTGCTTTCGAGCGCCCGCTGGCGGATCGGCGCGGCAGACATCATGGCCCTGGGTGACTGGTCCAGGCAACTGGCCCGACGTAGGCTCTGGTCCACGCCCGCCACCGAACCGGCCGACGACGTCGGAGCCGGAGCCGGGCAGGAGGCCGACACGGTGCTGCCCGACACTGTCGAACTGGGCAGTCTGGTCGAGGCAGTTGACCATCTCCCACCGGCAGATTGGGTCTCAAACAGCGGACGCGAGCTGAGCGGTGAAGGACGAATCCGGCTCATTCGTCTCCGCGACGAATTGCGGGTGCTCAGGGACTTCGTCGGGGACGATCTCACCACCCTGATCAACGAAGTGGAACGTCGCATCCTGCTCGACATCGAGGTGGCAGCCAAACCGCGGGTGGGGATCCATGAGGCACGGCGCAACCTTGACGCTTTCGTGGACGCCGTCGCCGGATTCAGCTCGACGGCGGAACGCGTGGACCTGGCCGCGTTCCTGGCCTGGCTTGAGGCAGCAGATGCCGAAGAGGATGGGTTGCCGGTCACCGCACTCGAGACCAACCGGGATGCTGTGCAGCTCCTCACCGTGCACGCCGCGAAAGGACTGGAATGGGACATCGTCATTGTCCCGGGGCTCAACGAGGGTGCTTTCCCCAGCGGATCCGACTCGCGCTGGAGCAGCGGTGACTCGGCTATTCCATGGAATCTCAGGGGAGACGCGGGAGAACTGCCGCACTGGGACTGGGACCAGGAGGATCAGGTTTCGTGGATTGCCAGCGAGAAGGAGTTCACCGCGGAGGCACGCTACCACGCCGAGCGGGAGGAACGCCGGCTTGCCTACGTCGCGTTCACCCGGGCCAAACACGTGTTGGTCTGCACGTCTTCGGCCTGGGGTGGCGGCCGGACCAAACCCACCCCGGTGTCCACCTACCTCACTGAGCTGCTCGACCTGGCCGAACACCACCAGCCGGGCTTCGCTGTGCTGCAATGGCTGACCCAGGAGGAGGAAGGAGACAACAACCCGGCCAACGCGGCGGAAACCCGTGCCGCCTGGCCAACAGACCCGCTCCACACGCGTCGTCCGGAAATGGAGACCGCAGCGGCTGCGGTCCTGACAGCGGCAGCCGCGGCATCCGATTCGTCGGAAACCAACGCGGGAACTGGGCCGGCTGGCGCTGGCGGGCGGTGGTCCGAGGAGACACGACTGGCTCTGGCCCGGCATTCCCGGGCAACCGGCAGTTCAGAAGTCGAACTCCCGGCGCACATCTCGGCGTCCCTCCTGGTGGAGCTATCCGATGATCCTGCTGCGGTGGCCCGTCAACTTCGGCGGCCGGTGCCGCGGCGTCCCGGAATGGCAGCCCGGCGTGGCACAGCCTTCCACACCTGGATTGAGGAGTACTACGGGACCAGCGGCATGCTGGACCTCGGTGAAACCCCGGGTGCCGATTCCCATATCGACGATGCCCTGGACCTCGACAGAATGATCGCTACCTTCAGGCAGTCAGCCTGGGCCCACCGCCTGCCGGTGGAACTTGAGGTCCCCATCGAAACGAAGGTGGGTACGCTCGTGGTTAGGGGACGTATCGACGCGGTCTTCCGGCACGACGACGGAACGTGGGAACTGGTCGACTGGAAGACTGGCACCCCGCCATCGCGGGAGAAACTAACGGTGCGGTCGGTGCAACTCGCTGTCTACCGGTTGGCTTGGGCGCGGTTGAAGGGAGTTCCGCTGGAGTCGGTTCAAGCGGCGTTTTATTACGCCAGCACCGATACGGTGATTCGACCACATGATCTGGCTAGCGAGGCAGGACTCGAAGACATCATTATCAGGGCGACGTCCCTGCACCAGGACTAGGTTGCCAGCGCTTACTGCCGACTGCCGCGGAAGATCAGCTGGACTTGATGATCGGCAGCGACGACGTTTCAGTGTCGTCGGCCGGAACCGGTGAGACTGAAAACGGGCGAGGATTCTCGGTGGTGTTGGCCGACTCGCTGCCCGCGTCGCGATCAGTATCCGGCGACTCAGCACCAGTGCCAGTGCCAGGATCGCCGTCGTCGAAGCCCGAAGTGTCGCCGCCGTCGTCCTCAATAGTTTCCCCAGCCACCGAATGGTCGTCGATCGGTAGGGCGGGTTCCGCGACCTCGCCGTCGGCACCGTTGTTGTCCAGACCGTTGTTGTCGGCACTGTCAGTGTCGGCACCGTTAGTGTCGGCGATCGTGGTGTCGGGCTGGTGCTGTGACTGCTGTGCCCGGTAGGCGGCGGCAGCTGCTTCCTCGGCCTGCAGGTCCCGGTCAAGGGTTGACATCATGTCCTCGGCCTCGGTGATCATCTCGGAGTTGTTCATCGCCACGCCCCGCACCAACCACTGCGCCAAGGCGAATTCTGCGGCGAGAGCGGCACGTCGCATCAGGTGCGGGTCAGCGGCTTCGCCACGAGNGAGCCGCGACGTAGGCGTTGTGGACGGCGTCGGCGAATCCTGGGTTGCTGGCTGCCAGCAGCCAGGCAAAGTCGTCGGCTGGATCGCCCACTCGCAGGTCGGTCCAACCGGTTACCGCGCTGACACGACCGGCCGAGATCAGCAGATTGTCTTCGTGAAGGTCCCCGTGGACCACTGTCGCGTGGAACCGCCAGAGCGTGACATCCTCGAGCGCGTGTTCCCACCGTCGCAGTAGATGCGCAGGTATTCTGCCGGTGGTGGCGGCCTGGTCCAGCTCGTTCAGCTTCCGTTGCCGGAACTCGTTTGCCTCGTAGCTGGGCAGATCGGCGTTATGAACCAGCAGCGGGGGCAGATCGTGGATCGCGGCGAGCATCCGCCCGAGTTCCTTGACCAGCTCATTCCCCCCACCGGCCAGGTCGTCCAGCTCGCGGACGGAACCTTCGAGATGCGCGTACACGAAGGTACACAGTTCGCCCTGCCGCAGTGTCCCCGCGATGTGGGGGACCAGGAACGGCAGCTCCGCCCTGATCGCGGGTGTGAATGCCTTCAACGCCTGCAGTTCAGTCTCGAGCCTCATTGACGCGTCGGGGTGTTTAGGGGACCGTACCCGCCACTGTTTCCCGGAGTCGTCGACTAGCAGCGCCGATTCGAAATCCGCGGCATCGTCGGGGATGCCTGCCACCCCGGTAGGGGTAAGCCCGGGTACGGCGGCGCTGGCAATCGCCGCGAGTTCCATGGGTGTCCGTTTCACATCCTCAACGGTAGGGCTGTCCTTCCCAGAAAGAGCCGTTGCCGGTCGGCGAGTCGTCAGAAGCTGCCACCGCGGTCAGCAAAAGTGGTACTGAAATGTGTTTTGGGGGACCGAGAACGTACCGTAGAACCATGAGCGAAACCCTCCGGATTCCCACCCTTCCGTCCTTCGGAGCGCTACCGCTGGCGCGGGTGGCGCTGGACCGTGGAGGGGCGCTGCGTTCAAGTCCCTTGCTGCTCGATGAGCTGTGGGGTGCTCCCACCACGCGTGTGATGTTCATCGCCCAGGGGAAATCCCCAGTTGTTGACGGGAACCTCCTGTTCGTGGATTCGGCGACCGTTAGCCGTCCGGAAACCTTGGTCTACCTGGGGCGAACCCTCGCCGACGATCCCGATCACGGCGGCATTCCGACCGGTACCCACATTCTGCTCGCAGTGCTGGAATCCATGGACAACGAAATTTTTGACGGCACGAGCTGGCTGGGCCTCCGAGAGGTGGCGCTGGCTCTCTCCGGCCGGGACGCGGGCATCTTCGTTCAGGCCGCGTCGATTGCGAACTGGCATGCGAAGCACACCCACTGCCCCCGTTGTGGGGCGTTGACAGAGGTTGTTGAAGGTGGCTGGGTGCGGCGCTGTCCAGCCGATGAGTCGAGCCACTACCCCAGGACCGACCCGGCCATCATCGTCGCAGTGGTGGACGACGCCGATCGGCTGCTCCTGGGATCGG
>NZ_ASZW01000044.1:35185-47220 GCF_000468215.1 Arthrobacter sp. CAL618
CCTGGCCCGAGGGACGGTTTTCCACCCTGGCGGGTTTCGTCGAACCGGGAGAGTCGCTGGAAGCCGCTGTTATCCGCGAGGTGGCGGAAGAATCAGGTATCGAGGTCCACTCACCCCTGTACCTGGGCTCGCAGCCGTGGCCCTTCCCCGCCTCCTTGATGGTGGGGTTTATCGCCACTGCCGTGAACACCAACCAGGTGCCGGATGGTGCGGAGATCGTGGACCTCCGATGGTTCACGCGGACGGAGCTGCTTGAGGCAGTTCGAAGCGGCGAGATCACTATCCCCACTGGAGCTTCAGTCTCACGGGCGCTGATTGAACACTGGTACGGCGGCTCGCTGGACCTGGCAGTCGAGGGGGTCCGGCTCTAGGTATGGAGACAACTCTCGAAGAGAGGATCCTCGCCGGCCTCGATGATGAACAGCGGACAGTCGCCTCCACGCTGACCGGGCCGCTCTGCGTTCTCGCCGGCGCGGGAACGGGTAAAACCAGGGCCATCACCCACCGGATTGCCTATGGTGTCCACACCGGTGTCTACAAACCACAACAGGTGCTGGCGGTGACCTTTACGGCGCGGGCCGCCGCGGAGATGCGGACCAGGCTCCGCGACCTGTCCGCCTCGGGAGTGCAGGCGCGGACGTTCCACGCCGCCGCCCTGCGGCAGCTGCAATACTTCTGGCCACAGGCAGTGGGTGGCCCCCTGCCTGCTCTGGTGGACCACAAAGCGCAGCTCATCGCAGAAGCGTCGAGGCGGCTCCGGTTATCGACGGACCGGGCCGCGATCAGGGATGTTGCTGCGGAGATCGAATGGGCCAAGGTGTCCATGCTTACCCCCGAGCGGTATACAGCCGCGGCGGTTGGTCGGGTCGAGCCCGCAGGCATGGACCACACAACAGTCGCCCGTATCTTTGCTGGCTACGAGGACCTGAAGCTCGACCGCAACGTCATTGACTTCGAGGATGTGCTGCTGATTACTGTGGGGATCCTGCAGGAGGATGAGAAGGTGGCGGCCACCGTGCGCGCCCAGTACCGGCATTTCGTGGTGGACGAGTACCAGGACGTTTCCCCGCTGCAGCAGCGGTTGCTGGATTTGTGGCTCGGTGACCGCCGCGAATTATGCGTGGTGGGTGATGCCAGTCAGACCATTTACTCATTCACCGGGGCAACCTCGCGGCATTTGCTTGATTTCACCGGTCGGTATGAGGGTGCACAGGTGGTGCGGTTGGTTCGCGACTACCGGTCGACGCCGCAGGTGGTCAAACTAGCCAACAACCTGTTGGCCGCGCGAACCGCAGAAACCGGCCGTCAGGCAGGCTCCTCGAGTTGGTCTACCCCGCTGGAGCTTATTGCCCAGCGCGACGCCGGTCCGGAACCCTCGTTTACCGAGTGCAGCGACGATGAAGCGGAAGCCGCCGAAGCGGCCAGACGGATCAAGGCGCTCATGGATGGTGGGGTGCTGGCGAGTGAGATCGCGATCCTCTACCGCACGAACGGCCAGTCAGCGGCCTATGAACAGGCGCTCGCCAGCGCCGGTATTGGCTATCAGCTTCGCGGCGGTGAGCGTTTTTTCGCGCGCCGGGAAGTCAGAGATTCGCTGCTGCAGTTGCGTGCCGGCGCCAGAACCGCAGGAACAGACGATGTCCCGCAACTGGTGCGGGACATCCTCGCGAGCCTGGGGTACACCTCGGTGGCGCCGGCGAGCTCGGGAGCGGTCCGGGAGAAGTGGGAGTCACTCGCCGCGCTGGTCGCCTTGGCTGACGAACTCAGCGCGGCCCGGGCTGCTGACGGATTCACCCTTCAGGATTTCGTGGCAGAGCTCGAGGAACGGGCCGCCGCCCAGCACGCACCGACGGTACAGGGCGTCACCCTCGCGTCGCTCCACGCGGCGAAGGGCCTGGAATGGGATGCCGTGTTCCTGGTCGGCCTCAGCGAGGGTCTGATGCCGATCTCCTTCGCTGACACGCCGGAGGCTGTCGACGAGGAGCGCAGACTCCTCTACGTGGGCATCACCCGGGCGAGGGAACACCTGGCGCTCTCCTGGTCCACCGCTCGCACCCCGGGAGGGCGGGCCAGCCGGAAACCGACCCGGTTCCTCGACGGGCTTCGCCCAGGCGTTTCCGGTGATCGGGCCTTCCGGACGCCCAAGGTCAAGCAAAGCCGCAAGGTGTCGGCTCCGTCGACCTGCAGGGTGTGTGGGAAGGTGCTTGGGTCCGGCTCCGAACGAAAGATCGGACGATGTGGTGACTGCCCGGCGACGTACCAGGAAGCCACCTTTGAGGCGTTGCGGGCCTGGCGGTTGGACCAGGCTCGCGAAAATGACGTGCCCGCGTTCGTTGTGTTCACCGACGCCACCCTGGTCGCTATTGCCGAGGCACGGCCAACAACGATCGAGCAACTGGGGGCGCTGGCCGGGATTGGTCCGGCCAAACTCGAGAAGTACGGGGAATCGGTGCTGTTGATCATCGCGGAAAGTGAGTGAGAGCAACCCATGACTGTCAAGGATCCGCCCGTCGAAGTCAGACGGTCCGCGAAGCGCAGGCGGACCGTCAGCGCTGACCTGCGCGACGGCGTCGTGATCGTTTCCATCCCAGCCCACTTCACCGCGGCCCAGGAAAAAGACTGGGTGCACCGCATGGTCACCAAACTCCTGTCCAAACAGCAGTCGCTGACCCCGGCGCTGGACGGCGCGGACCAGACCAACCCGGGGGAAGAGCTCCTGCAGCGCGCCGGGGCACTGTCGGAAGCCTATCTGGCCGGGCGCGGCCAACCGGTGAGCATCGGATGGGTGACGAACCAGAATTCCCGGTGGGCATCGGCCACACCGGCCCGCAAGACCATCCGCCTCTCCCACAAGCTGCAGGGAATGCCCACCTGGGTGGTTGACTACGTCATCCTGCACGAGATGGCCCACCTCATTGAGCCCTCCCACAACCGCATGTTCTGGCGGCTACTAGAGGCGTATCCCCGAACGGAAGCAGCTAAAGCGTTCCTTGAAGGTGTGTCCTTCGCTTCCAACCACGGAATGGCAAGCCACTAGCGGCTGCGGCACCGAGCAACGATTCGAGCTGGGTCATCGTGCGGGCCAATCATCCCACTGGTGACCCCCGGAGGCGTAAATGCTGGCGGTGTCGATGAGGTTGATTCCTGCGTCGATGGCACGACGGAAGACCCCGATCGAACCCCCGTCGCCTTGTCGCCCCAGTCGCCGAACATCCTGGGGCCGAAGCAGGACGGCTGACCCCGACGCCGGTCCGGCCGAACTGGGTGGCCAGCTGAGCTGTGCCCTGCTCAGGTACTAGGGCTTGCCGCCCTCCGGGGAACCTTCGCCGTTGGTTGGCTGATCCCCGGACTCGGGCGACTCGTCTGGTGACGGGGTCTCCTCAGTTTCGTCGAAGCCGCCGTCCAGTAGCCGCTGCAGGGCAGCGTCCACCTCGGAATCCGACGACTCGGCGAGCTGTCGACGCTGGCTGAACCCCTGAGGGTCGTCGAGATCCTCGGCGGTCGGTAGCAGATCGGGGTGTTCCCACACCGCATCGCGGCCTTCGATGCCCCGTTCGGCGGTGAGATGGGCCCAGAGCGTGGCAGCGTCGCGTAGCCGTCGTGGACGCAATTCAAGGCCCACCAGGGAAGCGAACGCATGTTCGGCCGGCCCGNCCCGCCGGTGGCGCGCCGGCGGCGGACCATTTCCCGCAGCGCCGCAGACGACGGCAGATTCGCGGTGGCAGCGGCGGTCAGTTCATCGACCCACCCCTCCACCAGGGCCAGGGCAGTCTCGAGCCGCACCAGCGCAGCGTCCTGCTGCGGGGTACGTTCCGGCATGAAGACACCCTCGGAAAGGGCAGCCTGCATGGACTCGGGATTGGACGGGTCGATGTCCCGTGCCACTTCCTCGATCTTTGACATGTCGATGTGAATGCCCCGGGCATAGCTCTCAACTGCACCGAGAAGGTGCCCTGAAAGCCAGGGGACCTGGGTAAACAACCGGGTATGGGCGGCTTCACGGACGGCGAGGAACAGCCTGACTTCCTGCTCGGGAATATCCAGACCCTCGCCGAAGGCCGCGACATTCACTGGCAACAGGGCCATCTGGCCCTCTGCCAGGGGGACCCCAATGTCGGTGGAACTTACAACATCCTTGGACAGGGCACCCACGGCCTGGCCGAGTTGCATCCCGAACATCGCCCCACCAAGATTCTGCAGCATCGAGGAGGCGCCGCCCATCATGGTCTTCATCTCCTCCGGCAGTTGCCCGGAAATGGCGTCGGACAGTGCCTTGGCGATGCTCACCGCCACCGGTTCCGTGAGGCGCTTCCAGGTGTCCATGGTGGCCTCGACCCATTCCGCGTGGGACCACGCGCGGCCAAGGGTGTTGGTGGAGGGGAAATCGGTGACAGGGTCGAGCCACATCTCCGCAAGCCTCAGCGCCTCATCGACGTCGCGGCGCTGCTGAGGGGTGACCGAGGGGTCCCCATCGGCTGCCGCGACGCGGCGCGCGTGGTCGTGGGCGAGCTGCCAATTCACCGGCCCATCGCTTTGTGCCGCGAACATTGCCTGAACCTGCTGCATCATCATCGCCATGGCCTGCGGATCGGACGGCAGACCAGCGGCTTTGGCGAGCTCCTGCGGATCCATGCCCTGCGCATTGCCGCCCATCAGACGGGCCAGCATCTCGGAGAGGGGATCCTTGGGGGTGTCGCCGTCGTCGTTGGACGGATCTGACGGGTTGGAGGTCACTGCTACCACCGGTCCTGGAATTGGCTGCTGGGATGGGCTGCTCGTCTACTGCTGGTTGTGGGCTCTAGCCACAGTCGTCGAACATCGTGTCGGTTCTTCCACGTTACCCGCCGTGTCGCGGGGTTGTCCCGAACGCGCTGAACCGTTCGCTGAGGGCAAAGCGGCGGCGGCCGGTCGATGGGTGCTGGACTCGCGCCCAGGAAGTACGCTAAAGAAGCTCGATGATGCGCGGTTCGGCCGCGGCAGAGCAGCATGAAGGACCACCAGGGCATGCGCAGTGTCTGACGAAGAGAAGGTTTCCTGTTGACCCAGCCCACCTACAACGACCCGCCAGTGCCGCCCACCAGGGCCAAACGGGATCCCCGGTTCACTGTGATGGCAGTGTCCGGGTTCCTCGCGCTGCTCCTGGGCGGCGCCGCCGTCCTGCTGCCGGCGCCCTATGTGGTCGAATCGCCTGGGCCAACGTTCAACACGATCGGGGAAATCGACTCCCAGCCGCTGATCGAAGTAGAGGGCCGCCAGACCTACCCCACCTCCGGCGACCTCGACCTCACCACCGTGTATGTGACGGGTGGGCCGGGGACCCAGCTTGGCATCTTCGAAGTGTTCAGAGCCTGGCTGAATCCCACCGAATCTGTGGTGCCACGCGAACTCCGGTATCCGCCGGACGCCACCCAGGAAGACATCCAGGAGCAGAACGCCGTCGCCATGACCTCATCGCAGGAATCGGCTATCGCTGCTGCGCTCGGGCACCTCGATATCGACTTCGACGAGGAACTCTCGGTTGCGGGCCTGATCGAGGATGCGGCAGCTACCGGCATTCTGGAAGAGGGCGACGTCATCACCTCGGTGGACGGCACTGACATCACGAACATCGGGGTCCTCCGGGAGTCCCTGAACGCCGCGAACGGCGACTCAGTCGACCTTGGGCTACTGCGCGACGGCGGGGAGGTCACCGAGGCGGTGACCCCCAAGGAATCCGAGGGGGGCGATTTCCAGCTCGGCGTGGGTCTGGTCGCCAACTTCACCTTCCCTTTTGATATCACTATTGCGCTCGACAACGTCGGCGGCCCCTCGGCGGGATCGATGTTTGCCCTGGGCATTGTTGACCTGCTCACCGAGGGCGAACTCACCGGCGGTAAACACTTCGCGGGGACGGGCACCATCGACTCTGCGGGTCAGGTGGGGCCGATCGGAGGAATTCGCCAGAAACTAGCCGGTGCACGGCAAGCTGGAGCTGAAGTGTTCCTGGCCCCAGCCGCGAACTGCAATGAAGTGGTGGGCTATGTACCGGACGGCTTGCAGGTGGTGCGGGTGGAGACACTCGACGACGCGGCGGAAGCTGTCCGCACGCTGGGAGCGGGCGAGGACGGTTCGGCCCTCCCCACCTGCGAAGCCGGGTAGGTCGGCCAGTCGACCGGCTTCCCGGCAGTGGTGGGTGGTGATTTGGACACGGTTTCATTTCGATCTGGTGTCAGGCCGCCCGGATCGGAACGAAATTGGGTGGCCCGGACGTGTTCAAGGCAGAATGGAGATTCATGGAACCAGTCCGTCGTGCCGCTGATTTTGGCGGTTCGAGAGCGGTTTCCGTGATCCAACGGATCCAACGATGAGGTAAATGTGACTTCCGGACCAGACCGGCCGTTCGGCAGCAGGCCGAGCCAAACCAATTCCAGTAGCGCGAAAAGACGCAGCCCGCTGATCCCGACGTTGGTGGTGCTGGCCGTTCTGGTCATCGCCTTCGTATACGTCTCACAGGTCTACGCTGACGTCCTGTGGTACAACCAGCTCGGCTTTGTGGAGGTCTTCGTCACCGAAAACCTTTCACGGATCGGACTGTTCGCGGCTGCCTTCCTGATTATGGGCGCCAGCGTGTACTTCAGCCTTCGGGTGGCCTACCGGTCCCGCCCAATTTACGCGCCCGACAGTGCTGTCCAGGACAACCTGAACCGGTATCAGGCGCAACTTGAACCGATCCGTCGCCTTCTGATGCTCGGCATCCCCGTGGTGCTGGCCGCATTCGCCGGAACGGCGGCCGCCTCCCAGTGGCAGCCAGTCCTGCTGTTCTTCAACCAGGAACCGTTTGGTGAGCAGGACCCGCAGTTCGGTCTGGATATTGCCTTCTACGTCTTCACTTTGCCGTTCCTGACCTTCGTGGTCGGCTTCCTGATCAGCGTGGTCATCATCAGCGCCATCGCGGGTGTCCTCACCCATTACCTGTACGGCGGAATCCGCCTTGAGGAAAAGGGACTCTTCACTTCCAAGGCCGCCAGGATTCACGTCGCTGTGCTGGCTGCCCTGTTCCTGCTCCTTCAGGGCGTGAACTACTGGCTGGACCGGTATGCCACCCTGACCGGCACCGGAGGGAACTGGGATGGGGCCCTGTACACGGACGTCAACGCGGTAATCCCCACCAAGGCGATCCTTGCCGCGGCGGCCATTATTGTCGCTGTTCTGTTCATCGTGTCAGCAGTCATCGGACGGTGGCGGTTGCCGATCATCGGTACCGCAATGCTCGTCATCGTGGCGATTCTTGCTGGTGGAGTGTACCCGTGGGTCATTCAGCGTTTCCAGGTGGTGCCGTCCGAGTTCAGCCGCGAGGAACCGTTCATTGAACGAAACATCGATCTGACCCGCGCCGCCTACGGTCTCGACGAGGTGGAGACCACCGACTACAACCCGGTAGAGACACCGGAAGCGGGCGCTCTCAACGCGGACGGCGAAACCACCGCAAACATCCGGTTGCTTGACCCGAACCTGGTCAGCGACGCGTTCAGCCAGCTGCAGCAGTTCCGTCAGTACTACCAGTTCCCCCAGACGCTCAACGTAGACCGGTACGAGATCGACGGTGAGATTGAGGACACGGTGATCGCTGTCCGTGAGCTGAACACCGCCGGTGTGCCGGACGGCTGGATCAACGAGCATGTGCTCTATACCCACGGTTACGGCATTGTCGCCGCGGCCGGTTCGACCACCGAACCGGATGGCCGCCCCACGTTCATCCAGTCTGGCATCCCCTCAACCGGTGCGCTCGGGGACGAGTCCACCTACGAGCCGCGGATCTACTTCGGCGAGGAGTCACCGCTGTACTCGGTGGTTGGAGCTCCTGAAGGCGCGAACCCGATTGAGATCGACCGTCCCCAGAGCGAAGAATCCGATCAGCAGTCTCGCAGTACCTTCCAGGGCAGCGGCGGACCCAACGTGGGAAACATCTTCAATCGATTGGTCTACGCGCTGAAGTTCCAGTCGACTGATCTTTTGCTCTCGGATCAGGTCAACAGCGAATCCCAGATCTTCTACGACCGGGACCCGGTCGAACGGGTCGAGAAGGTCGCCCCGTACCTGACGCTCGATGGCAACAGTTATCCAGCGATCGTCGACGGTCGGGTCAAGTGGATCATCGACGGGTACACGACGACCTCGGATTACCCCTACTCGACGCAGCAGGAACTCCAGTCGGCGACCCAGGACTCGCTGACCGCCGAGGGTCTTGCCACGGCGCTCCCACCGGAGCGGGTCAACTACATCAGGAACGCCGTCAAGGCGACGGTTGACGCCTACGACGGATCGGTGGACCTGTACGCCTGGGACGAGGAAGACCCCATTCTCAAGGCGTGGCAGAACATCTACCCCTCCTCGCTGCAGCCCTATAGCGAGATGTCAGCTGATTTGATGTCCCACGTCCGCTACCCGGAGGATCTGTTCAAGGTGCAGCGCGAATTGCTCGCCCGGTACCACGTGACCGAGACCGAGCCGTTCTACAGCAACAACGAGGCCTGGAGCGTCCCGAACGATCCCACCCTCGAGGGCGACGACATCAGCGTTCCACAGCCGCCCTACTACCTAACGCTGCAGATGCCGGAACAGGAGGGGGCCAGCTTCTCGCTGACCACTCCATTCATCCCCTTCGTCCCGGCGGGCCAGGAAGCACGAAATGTGCTGTACGGCTTCCTCGCTGCAGATGGCGACGCCGGCACCGGCGAGGACGGCGTGAAATCCGATACCTATGGCACCCTGAGACTGCTTGACTCTTCCGGCCGTGACTCAGCCGTCGGACCAGGTCAGGCAGCCAACCTGTTCAACTCGGACACCACAGTGTCGCAGGAGCTCAACCTGCTGCGACAGGGTGCCTCTGAGGTGATCAGCGGGAACCTGCTGACGCTGCCAATCGGTGGCGGCGTCGCGTACGTCCAGCCGGTGTATGTCCAGTCCTCGGGTGATTCATCCTTCCCGGTTCTCCGGCGCGTTCTGGTGAGCTTCGGTGAGGAGGTTGGCTTCGCGCCAACCCTGGACGAGGCGCTCGATCAGGTGTTCGGTGGTGACTCGGGAGCCGTGACAGGTGATACCGAGAACGTGGGTGAGACCCCGGCAGACCCTGCTGCGCCTCCTGCAGAAGGTGATCCCGCCGACGGCGAGCCCGCCCCCGAGCCGACTGAGCCTGTCGCTGGGGGCACCGACGACCCGTCAGCCGATCTTCGGGCGGCCCTGGAGGATGCCAACACGGCCATCCAGGACGGCCAGGACGCCCTCGCTGACGGCGACTTTGCAGCCTATGGCGAAGCTCAGGATCGACTGAGCGACGCTCTGGCCCGGGCGCTTGACGCCGAGGAACGTCAGTCAGGGACCGCACCAGCAGGGGAATAGGGCGGCAAGTAGCCTCCCAAATCCCGCCGATTTGCACTATCCACCCCGGGGCCGTAACGTTGAGTCTACGCCGCGGGGTGGAGCAGTTCGGTAGCTCGCTGGGCTCATAACCCAGAGGTCACAGGTTCAAATCCTGTCCCCGCAACAAGAGAAAGATCCCGGTCAATGTTAGACACACTGACCGGGATCTTTTTTTGTGCTCAAGGCCGGAAAGCAGCGGGTAGGGTCGCGGTTCGAACGCCATCCCTGCCCGCTGCGGGGTTCCTAGGTGCCGCGCAGGTCCTGATAGGCGGACAGTGCCCGTTCGCGGGTTTCTGCCAGGTCCACCACGGGGGAGGGGTACCCCGCTGGGGCGTTAGCGTCCTTCCACGGTTCGTGAATGTTGCCGGCGTCCCTGAGTTCCGGGACAAAGCGTTTGAGGTAGATCCCCTCTTTGTCGAACTTCTTGCTTTGCGTCACCGGGTTGAAAATTCGGAAATAGGGCGAGGCGTCAGCTCCGGATCCAGCGACCCACTGCCAGTTGGCGGGGTTGCTCGCGGAGTCAGCGTCGACCAGCGTGTCCCAAAACCATTGTTCTCCAACCCGCCAGTCCACCATGAGGTTCTTGATGAGGAAGGAGGCGGTAGCCATCCGTACCCGGTTGTGCATCCACCCGGTGTCCCAAAGCTGCCGCATCCCGGCGTCGATCATTGGATAACCGGTGCGGCCTTGCTGCCAGGCTCCGAGTTCGCTCTGGGTAGGCGTCTGCCAGGCAAAACCGTCGAAGTCCCGTCGGTAGTTCTGGGTGGCCAGATCGGGGTTGTGGAAGAGCAGCTGCCAGCAGAATTCCCGCCAGCCGACTTCGGAGCCGAAAACCTGGATGTCCCGGGCAGCCGATGAGTTGGTCGATGCCTTGGCCGCATGCCAAACCTGGAAGGGGCTGAGCTCGCCGAATCTGAGGTGCGGTGAGATTCCGCTGGTGCCTTCCACCGCCGGAAGGTCACGGTTCACCGCGTAACCCTCGACTGGGCCATCAAGGAAATCGTCCAGCCGTTCCCAGGCACCTGCTTCCCCGGGGTGCCACTGCTGCTGCAGGCCCCCCGACCAATCGGGCGTGGTCGGCAGCAGCTGCCAGGAGACGAGCTCCTCCGACGCCAGCGTTGGCCCCGCCAGCCGTTTGGGTGGCGCCAGGGGTGCCCGGGGCTCCGGTTGGTTCTTGCAGGCCCGCCAGAACGGCGTGAACACCTTATAGGGGCCGCCAGCGCCCGTCGTGACCTGCCATGGCTCGTAGAGCAGATTCGCCTGGTAGCTGGCTGCTTCGATTCCGGTGTCCCCGCACCATGATTTCAGGTCGGCATCGATCGTCCGCTCGGGTTGGGCGTAGCGCCGGTTCCACAGCACGCGTTCCGCTCCGGATTCAGCGACCAGCCCGCGGATCACTGCTCCGGCCGGGCCCGACCGCAGGACCAGTTGGCCGCCGAGATCCTCAACGGCATGGGACAGGTTGGTCAGGGAATGGTGCAGCCACCACCGGGTCGCCCCGCCCAGGGGTCGAATTCCTGGGCTTTCCTCATCAAGCACATAGCAAATAATGAGGTCGTCTGCGTCGATGTCGAGCGCTGCAGAGAGGGCTGGATTGTCGCCAAGCCGGAGGTCGTCGCGGAGCCATACGATAGTTGGTGCCATGCACGCTAATCTACCTGCAGCGCCCCGCTTTGCTGAGCTTGTCTGCCCGGGCAGCAGAAGGCCGGCGCCCCCTGGGTGGGTGACGCCGGCCGGATGCACTACTGGGTGTTACTGGCCAGGCTGGTACTCGTCCGTGTCGCTACCCTGGCCGATGGCGGACGGAGTCCGCCCGGAGGAACCGCCGGATTTGAGGGCAGCCAGCCGGGCTTCGACCTCGGTCTGCTCGCCGAGGTCTTCGAGGCTTTCGAACTGGGAGTCCAGGCTTGAGTTCGCCAGTTCGGCCTGGCCAAGAACCCTCGCCTCTTCGCGCCGGATCTTCTCTTCGAAGCGGCCGACTTCGCTGGTGGGATCCATGAAGTCGATGCTCTTGACCGCGTCGTGAACCTGCTGCTGGGCTTGAGCAGTCCGGGACCGGGCAATCAGCTCGTCCCGCTTGCTGGTCAGTTCGTTGAGCTTGCCCTTCATCTGGTTGAGGCCGGTCTTCAGCTTCTCAACAATCTCTTCCTGCGAGCCGATGGTGGGCTCGGCGCCACGGGCTTCATTCTCGGCGGTCATCTGACGCTGGATTGCGACCTTCGCAAGATTGTCGAACTTCTCGGCATCGACAGTGTCACCGGCGTTGCGGTATTCGTCGGCCTTCTTCGACGCGGCGAGGGCCTTGTTGCCCCAATTACGGGCGTTATCAAGATCTTCTTTATAATCTTCCTGCAACATCCGCAGATTGCCGATGGTCTGAGCCACGGCGCTTTCCGCTTCGGCGATGCTGTTGGTGTAGTCGCGGACCATCTGGTCCAGCATCTTCTGGGGATCTTCGGCCTGGTCGAGGAGAGAGTTGATGTTCGCCTTGGCCAGCTGGGCAATACGTCCGAAAATTGACTGTTTTACCATGGGGTTGCCTTTCGCTTAGCGTCTGTTCTGGGTAAATATTCACCCCTACGGGGTGAGGATTATGAGTTTTGCGGGCTAGAAGTCGCCGCCGCCACCGCCGAAGC
>NZ_ASZW01000045.1:0-1076 GCF_000468215.1 Arthrobacter sp. CAL618
GGGCGGCGTCCCAACTACGCCCCAGGGGGCGCTGTGCCTGGGTGCTAGCCGACCACGATCAGGGAAGTGGCCGAGGCGCGGGCTGCTGCGAAGCGCTTGGCGACGTCCGGCCAGTTCACAATGTTCCAGAAGGCCTTGACGTAATCGGCCTTGACGTTGACGTAGTCCAGGTAGAAGGCGTGCTCCCACATGTCCAGCATCAGCAGCGGCGTGGTGCCCACCGCTACGTTGCCCTGCTGATCGTAGAGCTGCTCGATGACCAGGTTGCCACCGATCGGCTCGTAGGCGAGGAAGGCCCACCCGGAGCCCTGAAGGGCAAGGGCAGCGGCGCTGAACTGGGCGCGGAACTTGTCAAACGAACCGAAGGCGTCATCGATGGCGGCTGCGAGCTCACCTTCCGGCGAGTCACCGCCGTCAGGGGAGAGGTTGTTCCAGAAGACTGAGTGGTTGATGTGGCCGCCGGTGTGGAAGGCGAGGTCCTTGGAGAGCTTCGAAATGTTTCCGAAGTCGCCCTTTTCGCGGGCCTCAGCCAGCTGGGCCATCGCGTCGTTGGCGCCCTTGACGTAGGCGGCGTGGTGCTTGCTGTGGTGGAGCTCCATGATGCGCGCGGAGATGTGCGGTTCCAGGGCAGCGTAATCGTAGTTCAGTTCGGGCAGTACGTACTCGCTCACGAATTCCTCCAGGTCGGTCCGACACAGCGGGTGATTTGGCACCGCAGCCGGTCAGACACCGTAGTTGGTTCACTAAGGCATGGAACCCCGCCGTTGTCAGCGGTATTCCTGTGCCGCTTCCATCCTATGCAGAGATTCACTCGTCCAGCATGTCGGCTGTCACATTGGCTTCGGTTCCCGGTATTCCAATTTCGATGGCACGCTTGTCGGCCATCGCAAGCAACCGCCGGATCCGGCCTGCGATGGCGTCCTTGGTCATGGGCGGGTTGGCCAGGCCGCCCAGCTCGTCAAGGCTCGCCTGCTTGTGGGCGACTCTCAGCTCGCCCGCATACTTGAGGTGATCGGGGACACCCTCGCCGAGGATCTCCAGGGCGCGTTCAACCCGTGCGCCGGCGGCAACGGCGG
>NZ_ASZW01000045.1:1082-6129 GCF_000468215.1 Arthrobacter sp. CAL618
CCGCCGCAGGTTGGCGTCGTCGAAGTTCGCCAGGCGGTTGGCGGTGGCCCGGACCTCCTTGCGCATCCGGCGTTCCTCCCAGACCATAAGCGCGTCATGGGCACCCATGCGGGTCAGCAGAGCGGCGATGGTGTCTCCGTCCCGGATCACCACCCGGTCCACTCCCCTGACCTCGCGTGCCTTGGCTGCGATGCCCAGGCGGCGTGCGGCACCCACCAGGGCCAGCGCGGATTCGGGGCCCGGGCAGGTGACCTCCAGGGACGAGGAGCGGCCCGGTTCGGTGAGCGAGCCGTGCGCCAGGAACGCGCCCCGCCAGACCGCTTCGGCGTCGGCAGTTGATCCGTTGACAACCGCCGAGGGCAAACCACGCACGGGTCGGCCCCGGTTGTCGAGCAGCCCGGTTTGCCGGGCGAGGGATTCGCCGTCGCGCACCACCCGCACCACATAGCGGTTGCCGCGACGCAGGCCGCCGCCGGAGACCACGATGATTTCGCTGTTGTGCCCGTACACCTCGGCGATGGTGGTGCGCAGCCGCCGGGCCGTAGAAGCAAGGTCAACCTCGGCTTCGATGACAATTCGGCCAGAGATGATGTGCAGGCCGCCAGCAAAACGCAGCAGAGCCGACACCTCGGCTTTGCGAACCGATGACTTCTTGACAGAGAGGTGCGACAGCTCCTCTTTTACGTCCGCAGTCAGCGCCACAAATACAACCTCAGATCGATTAGTTTTCACCAAACATGTCATGAAACGCAGTCGCGAGACGCAGGGGATCATGAACAGGTTTGCCCGTTGAAGAACCTACCTTACCCAACACTGCGCGGCCTCCCATCTCGGCGACGGCGGCCACGAACTCGTCGCGGTTGCCAATGACCGTCGGGTCGGCGATGACAACGTCGACCGTGAACTCGGGGGCGTACCGCCTGATGACCTCAAGGTGGTCCACCGCTGACATGCCGACGGTTTCCTTCGTCTCATTGCTGAGATTCATGGTCAGGCACCGCTTGGCGGTGGTGCTGCACAGGGCTTCCCGGAGTTCGGGCAGGAGCAGGTGTGGGAGGACGGAGGTGTACCAGGAGCCGGGCCCGAGAATTACCCAGTCGGCCAGTTCGACCGCGGTGAGCGCGTCAACGCAGGCTGGCGCACCGGCAGGGAGCAACCGGACATTATTGACGTTTCCGGCGCTGCCCGCCACTGCCAGCTGGGACTGGCCGCTGACGGTGCGCAACCGCAGTGAACCGTCCACCTCCGAGAGCACATCGCCTTCGATGGTCAGCGGCACACTCGCCATCGGCAAGACCCGCCCCCGGGCCCCGAGCAGTGCACCAGCCCATTGCAGGCCCGCCACCGGGTCCCCGAGGAGTTCCCACAGGGTGACGATCAACAGGTTGCCCAGGGCATGGTTGTCGAGGGATCCATCGGCGCCGTGCTTGGAGGTGAACCGGTGCTGCATGACGTCCCGCCAGGTTCGGCCCCAGTCGGTGTCATCGCAGAGGGCGGCCAGAGCCATCCGGAGATCGCCGGGCGGCAGCACCCCCAGTTCCTCGCGCAGCTTGCCGGAGGAGCCGCCGTCGTCGGCCACTGTGACCACCGCGGTGAGTTCCGAGGTGAGCAGGCGGAGCGCCGAGAGCGACGACGACAGCCCATGGCCGCCGCCGAGGGCAACCACCGAGGGCGCGTTGTCCTGCGGACCCGACCCGCGTCGGTTGGCGGCCGCCGCCGGCAGCATGGGAAGCGACCCGGTGAGCAGCGCCACTATTCCCTACCCAGATCGCGGTGGTGGGCTGTGACCTGCAGCCGGGGTTGTTGCGCCAGCCGCTTCGCGATCTCTTCGGTCACGGCCACCGACCGGTGCTTTCCACCGGTGCAGCCGATGGCGATGGTGGCGTAGTGCTTATTCTCGCGCCGGTAGCCCTCAAGCACGGGTTCGAGGGCGTGGACAAACCGGTCCACGAAGTCCGCTGCACCGGTGGCACCCAGCACATAGTCGCTCACAGGCTGGTCGAGCCCGGTCTGGGGCCTGAGAGCCGGCACCCAGTGCGGGTTCGGAATGAACCTCACATCGGCCACGTAGTTCGCGTCGACGGGCAGGCCGTATTTGAAGCCGAAACTCATCACATTGATCCGCAGGACGATTGGGCCGGACTCGGAGAAAAGTTCGGTGATCGTGGTGGCGAGGGCGTGCACGTTCAGTTCCGACGTGTCAACCACCAGGTCGGATGCCTCCCGGAGCTGCTTGAGCACCTCACGTTCGGCGGCAATCCCGTCGAGGATCCGCCCCTCGTCCTGGAGAGGGTGGGGCCGGCGCCCCTGCTCGAACCGGCGGACCAGTGTGTCATCGGCAGCGTCAAGAAAGAGGACCCGGTAGTTGACGCCCGAGATCCGCAGGGCCTCGAGGGAGCCGCGAATGTCATGGAACAGCTCCTGGCTGCGGACGTCGACGACGACGGCGAGCTTGGGAATGGATTGCGGCATCCGCGCGACCAGGTCGGTCAGGGTGCTCAGCATCTGTGGGGGAAGATTTTCCACCACATACCAGCCGTGATCCTCCAGCGCGTTGGCGGCGGTGCTCCTGCCAGCGCCGGACATTCCGGTCACCACCAGCAGCTCCGATTCGTCAGGCTTGATCGGAGTAAGGCTGTCGTCGCCCTCAGTCATTGCGTGTTTCCATCCTGGCTGTTAATCATGGCTCAAACAGATCTTCCCCACCCTCTACCCTAGCTAAGAATCGAGGATTTCGCCGGTGGCCATATTCACCGCTGGTGCGACTGCCGCCGTCGAGCCGTCGGTGGCGGCCAGTGCAAGAGTGCGCTGCAATGTTTCGGCAAGGGACGGCCCCACTCCCGGCACCGCCTGCAGCTCTGCAAGGGAGGCGGCACGAATTTTTTTGACCGACCCGAAGTGCGCCAGCAGCGATTTTTTCTTCGACGGACCGAGACCGGGAACCGAGTCGAGTGCTGAGGCGGTCATCGACTTGCCCCGCTTTTGCCGGTGGAAGGCGATAGCGAATCGGTGCGCCTCGTCCCGGATGCGCTGCAGCAGGAACAGGCCCTCCGAGGCGCGCGGCAGGATCACCGGGAAGTCGCTGTCGGGCAGCCAGACCTCTTCAAGGCGTTTAGCCAACCCGATCACGAAGACGTCGTCGATGCCCAGGTCTTTCAACGCACGGGCGGCCGCATGGACCTGCGGCTGGCCACCGTCGACCACCACCAGGTTCGGTGGGTAGGCGAATTTCTGTCTGGTCGTGGCAGTGGTGGTGTCGGCGCGTGGCACGGTGGCGCTGCCACTGTTGTTTCCGGCGTTGTTGCCGTCGTTGACGCCGTCGTTGTTGTTGCCGCTGCCGCTGCCGCTGCTGTTGCCACCGCCGTCGTCCTCGGAGTTCATGCCCTGCGGCACCGGACCGGTCTTCTCGGCGAGGTAGTTGCGGAAGCGGCGCTGGATCACGTCGTACATCGAGGCAGTGTCGTCGCGGGCGGCGTCGCCGGTGATGGAGAACCTGCGGTAGTCGGCCTTGCGGGGCAGCCCGTCCTCGACGACGACCATCGACGCGACCACGTTGGTGCCCTGGACGTGGGAAATGTCGAAACATTCGATCCGCATCAGGGGTTGCGGCAGGTCGAGGGCCTCCTGTAGTTCCTGAAGGGCCGCGGAGCGGGTGGTGAGGTCACCTGCCCGCCGGCTCTTGTGGAGTCGGAGGGCGTCGGCAGCGTTTTGTTCGACGGTGCCGAGCAGGGTTGCCTTGTCGCCGCGGCGGGGAACCCGCAGGTCCACCCGGGCGCCGCGGAGGCCGGCGAGCCAGACGGACATCTCGTCGGCGTTGCTGGGCAGCTCGGGGACGAGCACTTCGCGGGGGATCTGGTTGTTGCTGCTGCTGCCGTCGCCGTAGACCTGCTGCAGCAGGTGCTCCACCAGATCGGCGGTGCCCATGTCCTCGACCTTCTCCACCATCCAGCCGCGCTGGCCGCGGATCCGGCCACCGCGGACGTGGAACACCTGGACGGCGGCCTCCAGCTCGTCTTCCTTCAGAGCGAATATGTCGGCGTCGGTGTCCTCGGACAGGACCACGGTGTTGCGCTCGAACACCCGTTTCAGGGCGGCAATGTCGTCCCGGGTCCGTGCTGCGGATTCGTAATCGAGCTCGGCGACGGCGGCGGCCATCCGCTTTTCCAGGTCCACGATGAACCGGGTGGCCTGGCCGCCCATGAAGTCACAGAACTGTGCCGCGAGGTCGCGGTGCTCCTCGGGACTGATCCGGCCGACGCAGGGGGCCGAGCACTTGTCGATGTACCCGAGAAGACAGGGACGGCCGGTGCGTTCGGCACGCTTGAACACGCCGCTGCTGCAGGTACGGACCGGAAAGACGCGCAGGAGGGTGTCAACGGTTTCCCGGATTGCCTTGGCCGGGTAGAAGGGTCCGAAATATCTGGTGTCCTTCCTGCGGTCGCCACGCATCACCTGGACCCGGGGATACTTCTCCCCCATCGTGACGGCGAGGTAGGGATAGGACTTGTCGTCGCGGAACATGACGTTGAACCGGGGGTTGAACTCTTTGATCCAGGTGTACTCAAGCTGGAGCGCTTCGAGCTCGCTGCCGACGACGGTCCATTCCACACTCGCGGCAGTGAACACCATCGCCCGGGTCCGGGGCAGCAGGCCCTGCGGGTTGGCGAAGTAGGAGTTCAGCCTGGAGCGGAGGTTTTTGGCTTTGCCAACATAGACCACCCGGGAATGTTCGTCCCTGAACCGGTAGACACCCGGGTCGACCGGGATTTCACCGGTTTGGGGCCGGTAGCTACGGGGATCGGCCATTATTCAAGCACCGGACTCTGGTTGTAGCTGGTGGAGCGCTGCTGACCGCTGAGCGCCGCGATCGCGTCCATGATGGTGTCGGTGACCTGTCGGCGTGCGGGCAGTGAGTGTCCCGGTCCGGTTTTCTCGAAGTACAGGGGCGTGCCGATCTTCATGGTGAAGTGTTGGGGTTTGATGCGTTTCTGGCCTGCTGGCTGCAGATTCTCGGTGCCGATCAACCCGACGGGTAGCACCGGCGCGC
>NZ_ASZW01000045.1:6139-6983 GCF_000468215.1 Arthrobacter sp. CAL618
AAGCCAGCCGACACCGGTGCGCCCACGGTAAAGCAGCCCGTCCCGGGACCGGGTTCCCTCCGGGTAGATGCCGATCCCGTTGCCGCCTTCCAGTAGTTCGTGGAGGGTTTTCAGCGCCTGGACACTTGCGGCTTGCTGCCCACGCTCTACCGGGATGGAGCCGACTCCTTCGAAAAAGGACCGCATGGCTTTGCCCTTGATCCCGCGGCCAGTGAAGTACTCGGCCTTGGCGAAGAAGGCGACCGGGCGGGGCATGAGTGCCTGGATCAGCACGCTGTCCAGGAAGGACAGGTGGTTGGCCGCGACAATCAGTGGCCCAGCGGCAGGCACCTGGTCCAGGCCCTCGACGGTTGGCCGGCAGAGCCCGGCGATCAGTCCGCGGGTGCTGCTCCGGGTGAGGTCATAGATTCCCATGACCCACCCCCTGCGGCACCCTTTTCAGGACCAGTTCCAGGAGCGCGTCGGCGGTGGCGGCTGGCGTGGTGGCGCCCACCACGCAGAACTCCTCGACGGACCCGAACCCCCAGGTCACCGGAATACAGTCCAACCCATTGGCCACCGCTCCGGAGATGTCGTGGGACCGGTCGCCGATCATGATGGCGTCGTCGTACCTGCCCTCATGCCGGGCCAAGGCTGCGGCAATGATTGGCGTCTTGCCGTCGGGACCGGGTGACTGTTCCTCATCGGGAGACCCATGCACGGAGTGGAACAGGCCGGCCAGCTGTTGGACGCCAAGGAGCTCCTGGGCGAGGCCCTGCGGCTTCTGGGTCGCCACGGCGACCAGATGGCCCGCCGCGCGCAGCGTCTCCACCACACCGACCACGCCGGGGTAGGGCCGGCTGGC
>NZ_ASZW01000045.1:6988-13697 GCF_000468215.1 Arthrobacter sp. CAL618
CGGCCATCCCCCGGGTGCGATAGCCCTCCCGGTAGTGCGCGATCACCGATGCCAGTTGGCTCTCGCCCACCCCGGCGATCTCCCGCAGGGACGTCACGAGCGGCGGACCAACCATCTTCCGCAGCATGTCTTCGGACGGTCGGGGCAGTCCGTGGGCTTCCAGGGACCCGATGATCCCTCCGGTGATGGCGCCTGCGGGGTCGACAAGAGTTCCATCCAGGTCAAAGAGCACGAGCAGGCGGTAGTTCATCACCGGCCAAGTTTCCCACAGCCGGTGCCCAGCAGAAAACTGCATTCCTCCCACGGAATATGTTGGATGCTGTCTATCGTCCGAGTGTCTCGGCGAGGAACGTGCCCGTGTAGCTGGTGGTCGACTTGGCCACCTGCTCCGGCGTTCCGGTGGCGATGATCTGTCCGCCGCCCGACCCGCCGTCGGGCCCGAGGTCGATGACCCAATCGGCGCTCTTGATCACATCCAGGTTGTGTTCGATGGTGATTACCGTGTTGCCCTTGTCCACCAGCCCCTGCAGGACGAGCAGCAGCTTCCGGATGTCTTCGAAGTGCAGACCTGTGGTCGGCTCGTCCAAAACGTAAATACTGCGACCGTTGGACCGCTTCTGCAGTTCGCTGGCCAGCTTCACGCGCTGTGCTTCACCGCCGGATAAGGTGGTGGCCGGCTGTCCGAGCCGCACATAGCCAAGACCCACTTCGACGAGCGTGTTGAGGTGACGCGCGATCGGGCTGAACGCCGCGAAGAATTCGGCGCCCTCTTCGATCGGCATGTTCAGCACATCGGCGATGGTCTTGCCTTTGTAGTGGACTTCGAGCGTTTCCCGGTTGTAGCGCTGACCGTGACATACCTCGCACGGCACGTATACGTCCGGGAGGAAGTTCATTTCAATCTTCAGGGTGCCGTCGCCGGAGCAGGCTTCGCAGCGGCCGCCCTTCACGTTGAATGAGAACCGGCCGGGGAGGTAGCCCCGGACCTTCGCCTCGGTGGTCTCGGCAAACAGCTTCCGGATGTTGTCGAAGACACCGGTGTAGGTGGCTGGGTTGGAGCGTGGTGTCCGGCCGATGGGGCTCTGGTCGACGTGGACCACTTTGTCGAGGTGTTCGAGCCCATCGATCCGCTTGTGCCGGCCGGCAACCTGCTTGGCGCCGTTGAGCTTGTTGGCCAGCACCTTGTAGAGGATCTCGTTGACCAGGGTGGACTTCCCTGACCCGCTGACACCCGTGACCGCGGTGAGGACGCCCAGGGGGAAGGCAATGTCGAAGGACGTCAGGTTATGTTCGCGTGCACCGACCACCTTGAGCTGCCGGGACTTGTCGATCTTGCGGCGCTTCTTCGGGATTTCGATCTTCCGCCGACCGGAGAGGTAGTCACCGGTGATGGAACGCTCATTGGTGAGGAGGTCTTCAAGCAGACCGGAGTGGACCACCTCGCCGCCGTGCTCGCCGGCGCCGGGGCCGATGTCGACAATCCAGTCGGCTTCCTGGATGGTGTCCTCGTCATGCTCGACGACGATCAGGGTGTTGCCGAGGTTACGGAGGCGGGCGAGCGTCTCGATCAGCCGCCGGTTGTCGCGCTGATGCAGCCCGATTGACGGTTCATCGAGAACGTAGAGTACGCCCACAAGTCCTGAACCGATCTGGGTTGCCAGCCGGATGCGCTGTGCCTCTCCGCCGGACAGGGTCCCGGAGGCGCGTTCGAGGTTCAGGTACTCGAGTCCGACGTCGAGCAGGAACTGGAGCCGGGCCTGGATTTCCTTGAGGACCTGGCTGGCAATCTGGGCTTCACGGCCGGTGAGCACCAGGTTGTTGAGGAAGTCGCTGCAGTCGCGCATTGGCATGGCTGCGACCGACGCAATGGATTTGCCATTGATTAGGACCGAGAGTGAGGCCGGGTTCAGCCGGGCACCGCCACACGCGGGGCACGGGATCTGCCGCATGTACTCCTCGTAGCGGTCGCGTGCGTGATCGGATTCGGTTTCGAGATGCTTGCGGTGGATGTACTGCACAGCGCCTTCGAAGCCGGTGCTGTACTTACGCTCCCGGCCGAACCTGTTCTTGTACTGCACCACCACCTTGTGGTCCTTGCCGTACAGGGCTGCTTCCCGGGCGCGGTCCGGCAACTTGTGCCAGGGTACGTCCATCTTGAAGTTCAGCTCTTTCGAGAGACCTTCAAGCAGCCGGGTCCAGTACTCGAGGGTTGCGGTGCCCAGCGACCAGGGGGCGATGGCGCCTTCCGCCAGACTCAGGTCCGGGTTGGGGACGACCAGCTCTTCGTCAACCTCAAGCTTGGTGCCGATCCCGGTGCAGACGGGGCACGCGCCGAAGGGGTTGTTGAAGGAGAACGAGCGTGGCTCGATCTCATCGATGGCCAGGGGGTGCTCATTGGGGCAGGCCAGGTGCTCGGAGAACGCCCTGACGCGTTTGCTGTCTTTTTCGGGTAGATCAACGAAATCGGCGAGGACCCGGCCGTCGGCCAGCTTGAGCGCCGTCTCCACCGAGTCGGTGAGCCGTTGACTGATGCCGTCCTTGACCACCAGCCGGTCGACAATCACTTCGATGGTGTGTTTGTACTGTTTGCCGAGCTTGGGTGGATCTGACAGCTGGACGACGTCGCCGTCGACACGGGCGCGGGCGTAGCCTTTGGCCGTCAGCTCCTGGAACAGGTCGACGAACTCTCCCTTGCGGCCTCGCACCACGGGGGCGAGGATCTGGAATCGGGTGCCCTCTTCGAGTTCAAGCAGCTGATCGACGATCTGCTGGGGGGTCTGCTTGGCGACCGGTTCGCCACAGGTGGGGCAGTGTGGGCGTCCCACGCGGGCCCAGAGGAGGCGCATGTAGTCGTAAATCTCGGTGATGGTGCCGACTGTTGACCGGGGGTTCTTGTTGGTCGACTTCTGGTCGATGGACACCGCTGGCGACAGACCCTCAATAAAGTCAACGTCAGGCTTGTCCACCTGACCCAGGAACTGCCTGGCGTAGGCCGACAGGGACTCGACGTAGCGCCGCTGACCTTCCGCGAAGATCGTGTCGAACGCGAGGGATGACTTTCCCGACCCTGAGAGACCGGTGAAGACGATCATCGCGTCACGCGGCAGGTCGAGGTCAACGTTGCGCAGGTTGTGCTCGCGTGCTCCCTTGACGATCAGACGCGAAAGATCCTGCGACATTTTGGGATCGGAAAACTCAGATTCGAGCGAAGTTGCAATAGACACCCATTCACTCTAATTGAAACCGTGTTCGAATACATATTCGATCGGCTGGTTTTCAGCGTGTCGTCGGCGCGTTGGCCCCCGATGTTCACCGACGGCGCAGAGCGGCCCGCAAATAGGCAACGGCCTCGTCCTCGGTGAGGCCGTTGGCCTTGATCACATCCGCGTATTTGTCGGCGGCTGCGGCCGCCCGTTGCCGTGCTTCATCTCCTGCCGCCGCGACAACGGTTCCTGCCCGCGACCGGGTGACCACAATGTTGGCCTGCTCCAGTTCCCGATACGCCCTGGCAACGGTGTTGACTGCTACTCCGAGGTGGCCGGCGAGGGTGCGCACGGGTGGCAGGCGGGTCCCGACGGGAAGCGATCCGTTGTTCGCGGCGTCGAGGATCTGCACGCGGAGTTGTTCGTAGGGTGGCACAGAGCTTGCCTGGTCAATGCGGAGCCAACTGGTGACGTCGGAGCTGCCTGTTGCGCCTGGATTCACTGTGGCCTTTCCGGTCTCTGTCACTCGTCACTGTTGTCCGGCCATTTCCCGGGCGGACCGCTGATGCCCATATTGTTCCACGCACCCCTGTGCCCCGAAAGTCTTGCCGATTTACCGGCGTGCCTAGACTGGGTTCATGCTTACTCTTCAGGATCTGACCATCCGCTCGATCTCGGTCAGCGAGATGGACAACAACGTCTACCTGCTGACCTCGAAGGCCACGGGCGCACAGGTGCTGATTGACGCCGCCGATGACGCTCCCGCCATCATGGCGCTCCTTGCCGAGGGCGCCGCAGACACCACGGCTGAGCCGAAGCTGGCGCTGATCGTCACCACCCATTCGCACTGGGACCATGTTCGGGCGCTGGCCGACGTCGTCGGGCAGACGGGAGCGCGCACTGCGGCCGGCACGGAAGACGTCACCGACATAGCGGTGCCTACGGATGTTCGGCTGGAGCACGGGGATATTGCCACTTTCGAGGGCTTCGACCTCGAAGCCATCAAGTTGCGCGGACACACACCGGGGAGCGTTGCCTTGTTGTACCGCGACCCGCACGGCCCGGCACACTTGTTTACTGGGGATTCGCTGTTCCCCGGCGGCATCGGGAACACCCAGGGCGACGCCGCCCGGTTTGAGTCGTTGCTCAACGACGTGTCCGAGCGGATCTTCGACTATCTGCCGGACGACACCGTCGTGCATCCCGGCCATGGGAAGGGCACCACCGTCGGGGCTGAACGCCCGCAGCTTGAGGAATGGCGCGCCCGCGGCTGGTAAAACCGGCCGTCCGGCGGGCTCACCGCCGTCGGAACCCACCTTCCCGTCCACCTGTGTGCAGGTGCGTTGGCTGGCCCCCGGCTCAGGGCTGGCGGGAACTATCCCGCGGGGTCCTTGCTCCTACTTCGTCCGGTCTTGACGCCGACGGCGAAGATCCGGCGGAAGCCGAAGACTGTCCCCCAAGGTTCCTCGGGGTAGGCTCCACGCAGCAGGGCAGCATACTGTTCGACGAAGGCCGCGGCGTCGTCGTCGGACAGCGCATTCAGTACCGGGCGCAATCCGGTGCCCTTCAGCCATTGCAGCACCGGATCGGGTCCCGTGAGGACGTGCTGGTAGGTGGTCTCCCAGACGTCGGCGGTCATGCGCGCCTCGCTAAGCATTCGCAGGTACTCCTCCGGCTCCGACACGACGTCGGTATGCCTCAGCACTCCCCCGAGCTGGTCCCGCCAGGCGTTCGATCCGGCCAGTTCGCGCATCAAGGTGTGCGCCGGGGATCCGAAGTTGCCAGGAACCTGCAGGGCCAGCCAGGCACCTGGACGAAGCACCCGTGCCCACTTCTGCACCAGCTCGGCCTGACCCGGCACCCACTGCAGGACGGCGTTGGTGACGACGACGTCGACGTCGACGTCGTCTGCGGGTGAGAAGTCTCGGATATCACCGGTCTCGAACCGCAGGTTCGGCGGCGGGTCGGCTTGGTCATTGGCGCGCTGCACCATGTCGGCGGATGAGTCGATGCCCAGCACCCCGGCGTCGGGCCAGCGTTCGGCCAGCAGCCGGGTGAGGTCGCCCGGACCACAGCCAAGGTCGACGACTACCCGCGGATCGGCATGGTTGACCCGACCGACCAGGTCGAGGAACGGCCTGCCCCGGTGGTCAGAGAACAGAGAATACTGGGTGGGATCCCATCGCATGGCTCCAGCGTATCCGGCGGTGAGGCAGCTACGGATAGGCTGGAGTCCTATGAGAATTCAGGAACACCTCCCCGCAGGCACGGATCAGCCCGACGACGTTTACGGCGCCTTCCTCGAGTGGACGACCAGCGAGGGAATGAGCCTGTATCCGGCGCAGGACGAAGCTGTGCTGGAGCTGGTCTCCGGGAACAACGTGATCCTCGCGACGCCTACCGGATCGGGGAAGTCGCTGGTGGCGGTCGCAGCCCATTTCGATGCGATCGCCCGCGGCAAACGCAGCTACTACACGGCGCCGATCAAGGCTCTGGTGTCCGAGAAGTTTTTCGCCCTCTGCGAGACCTTCGGTGCCGAGAATGTCGGGATGATCACCGGTGATTCAGGGGTCAACCAGGACGCACCGATCATCTGCTGCACAGCAGAAATCCTGGCGAACATCGCGCTTCGTGAAGGTGCGCTGGCCGACGTCGGCACCGTCATCATGGACGAGTTCCACTTCTACTCCGACCCGCAGCGCGGCTGGGCGTGGCAGGTTCCCCTCCTTGAACTCCCCCAGGCCCAGTTCCTCCTGATGTCGGCGACCCTCGGCGACATGACCCGTTTCGAGGAGGAGCTGACCGAGCGCACCGGCCGACCCAGCACCACGATCAGCAGCGCCGAACGGCCTATCCCGCTGCACTTCTACTACGTAGAGACCACCGTTCAGGAATCGCTGGAGGAACTCCTCAGTACCCGGCAGGCGCCGGTGTATGTGGTGCACTTCAGCCAGGCCGAAGCGATTGAACGCGCCCAGAATCTGATGAGCGTGAACGTCTGCTCTCGGGAGGAGAAGGACAGGATCGCCGACCTGATCGCGACCTTCCGGTTCTCCTCCGGGTTCGGCAAGACACTCAACCGACTGGTCCGGCACGGCATCGGCGTCCACCACGCCGGCATGCTCCCCAAGTACCGTCGGCTGGTGGAGCAGCTCGCGCAGGCGGGACTGCTCAAGGTCATCTGCGGCACCGACACCCTCGGCGTCGGGATCAACGTCCCCATCCGCACGGTGCTCCTGACCGCACTGAGTAAGTACGACGGCGTCCGCACCCGGCTGCTCAACGCCCGCGAGTTCCACCAGATCGCGGGCCGGGCGGGGCGGGCCGGTTATGACACGGCGGGGACCGTCGTCGTGCAGGCACCTGATCATGTGGTTGAGAACACGAGGGCCATGGCGAAGGCCGTCGGGAAGTTCGGCGACGATCAGAAAAAGCTCCGTCAGGTGGTCAGGAAGAAACCACCCACCGGGTTTGTGTCGTGGGGTAAACCAACCTACGAGCGGCTC
>NZ_ASZW01000046.1:0-1750 GCF_000468215.1 Arthrobacter sp. CAL618
GCTCACGTCGAGTTTCGCCGTCAGCCACTCGATGCTCCTGAACCTGTTGGAGCGACCCGGCAATCCGTTCTCCGCGGCGCAACGTCTGCTCAACGAAAACCATGAGACCCGGGCTTCCCAATTGCAGCTGACCCGTAAAGCCATTGGCATTTACCGGTCGCTGGTCACCGCTGGAATTGTCGAGCGGCTCCCCGAGCCCGACGCCGACGGCCGGACCATCCGGCTGAAGGTCCACCTGCAGGCCAACTTCGCCCTCAACCAGCCGCTCTCCCCCTTCGCGCTGGCCAGCCTGGAACTGCTGGACCCCGAAAGCCCCACCTACGCGCTCGACGTCGTCTCGGTGATCGAAGCGACCCTCGAAAAGCCCCGCCAGGTTCTCAACGCCCAGGAGAAAAAGGCGCGCGGCGAGGCGATCGGCGCCATGAAGGCCGACGGGGTCGACTATGACCAGCGGATGGCGCTCCTCGAGGAGGTCACCTACCCGCAGCCGATGGCCGAACTGTTGTTCCAGGCCTTCGATGTCTACCGCAGTGGTGCGCCCTGGCTGGGCGACTTCGAGCTGACCCCCAAGTCGGTGGTCCGGGATATGTATGAGCGGGCCATGAACTTCGGCGAGTACATTGCCTACTACTCGCTCACCCGGTCCGAGGGCATCCTGCTGCGCTATCTCGCCGACTGCTATAAGGCATTACGCCAGACCGTTCCTACCGAGGCGCTGCGGGAGGATCTGACCGACATCATTGAGTGGCTCGGCGAACTGATCCGGCAGGTCGATTCGAGCCTCCTGGAGGAATGGGAGCTGCTCGCCGCCGGAGGCCGCGCCGACAGCGGGACCGCTCTCGAACTGCCACCGGAACCCGATTCGGTGACCTCCAACGAGCGGGCATTCCGCGTAATGGTCCGCAACGAGATGTTCCAGCGGGTCAAACTTTTCGCCGACGAGGACGATGTCGCCCTTGGCGCGCTGGATGGTGGTTCCGGTTGGGATGCGGACCGCTGGACGGAGGCCCTCGACGGCTACTTCGGTGACTATGAGGACATCGACGACGGGCCCGAGGCCCGCGGACCCGCACTGCTGATCATCGAGAAGGTGCCCGGCAGCTGGAAGGTCCGGCAGATCTTCAAGGACCCGTTCGGCAACCATGACTGGGGTATCAACGCGGTCATCGACCTGGCTGCCTCCGATGAGGCCGGCACAGCCGTGGTCACCGTGACCAGCGTCGGGGCGCCCTAGTCCGGCGGTGCTCCTAGCAAGATAGCTCACCCGGAAAGATGGTGCTTCCAGCAGGGCGTTGCTTCCAGCAGGGCGGTGCTTCTAAAAGGGCGGTGCTTCTTAAAGGCATTGCTGCCTAGAAGGGCGGTGCTTCTAGAAGGGCGGGGGTATGTCGGGTGGTGGTGTTGGTGGTGGGTCGGGTCGGGTGAGGTAGGTTTCGCCGGCAGGCGAGATCGCGATGATGGTGCCGGGGTCTGGTTGTTGGTAGTGCCAGTAGCCTTCGGTTTTGAACATGTGGTGGCGTTTACACAAAGACGCCAGGTTTGAATAGGACGTTTTGCCGCCTTGGGACCAGGGGGTGGTGTGGTCGAGTTCGCAGAACACCGCCAACCGGTTACATCCCGGATGCCGACACGTCCCATCCCTGACCCGGACCGCATCCTTCAGGTCCTGCGGAACCCGGTACGTGGTCGCATCAGCGCCCAGCCTGGCCCCGGTGAAGGGGTGGGTGAGGATCCTGGTGAACGATGGTGCGTG
>NZ_ASZW01000047.1:0-2528 GCF_000468215.1 Arthrobacter sp. CAL618
CCGGCCGCCGCACCCTGACGCGCTCCACCCACCACCTTTGCAACCATTGCCATTAGCGCACCAAGGACGTTGACCATGACTGTCGCCTCCCCACCGAGGATCAACCCGCCGAAGGACCGCAGGCCGGGAAACACCCATTACAAGGCCTACTCCGACTGGGCGAACAACCACCGGAAGTGGCTGTTCGCGGCGCCGGCCATGATCTTCGTCGGCATCCTCATCATCTTCCCGCTCGGCTGGACCATGTACCTGAGCCTGACCGACTCCTCAGGGTCGGTCCGCGCCGAATCCGAGTTCATCGGTTTCGCCAACTACGCCGAAGTGCTCACCGACACTGAACGCTTCTGGCCCGCCGTCGGACGCACCTTCGCCTTCACCTTTGTGGCGCTCGCCGTCCAGATGATCCTGGGCATGTGCATCGCACTCCTGCTGTGGCGCCCGTTCAAGGGCGAAAAATGGGTCCGGGTGGCAATCCTCCTGCCCCTGGTCGCCACCCCGGTCGCCGTCGGCATGATGTGGCGGCTGATCTTCGACCCCAACATCGGGTTCGCCAACCAGGTGCTCGGCTTTGTGGGCATTCCGCCCCAGCCCTGGCTCTCCGGTCAGGCGACCGCGCTACCCACAGTGATTTTCATCGACATCTGGCAGTGGACCCCCATGGTGGTCATCATCCTGCTCGCCGGCCTTACCTCCCTCTCCGAGGAGCCGGACGAGGCGGCCCGGATCGACGGCGCCAACGCGTGGCAGCGGTTCCGCTACGTCACCGTCCCCCTGCTGATGCCGACCATCATTGTGGCGGTCCTCCTGCGCAGCATCGACGCGCTCAAAACCTTCGACCTGCTGTACGCCACCAAGGGGCGCGGCGGTGGATCCTTCAACGAGGTGGAGACGCTGAATATCTACGCCTACGGGCTTAGCTTCGACTACAACGACTACGGGTTGTCCTCAACCGTCCTGATCCTTTTCTTCCTCATCATCATCGCGGCCATGTGGGTTCTGACCCGGCGCCGGAAGGACGTGTAGCTCATGAGCACGATCGCCCCCAACCTCAGCCAGGGCAGCACCAAGCCCACCGGCATTCCCGCGCGCCGGAAGAAACCACTTCGCCGGCAGGGCTACAAGATCTTCCGCGTTGTCGCCCTGACCCTCGTGGTGCTCGCGTTCATCGCCCCGCTGGTCTGGATGTTCCTGGCCTCGCTGAAGACCAACGTCGACATCTACGACGCCAGCAAAACCCTGATCTTCACCCCCACCACCGCCAACTACGAAACGGTGCTGGGCCGCAACAACTACTTCTCGTTCGTGTTCAACAGCTTCTGGGTGGCGTTCGCGTCGACGGCGCTATCCCTGATCATCGGCGTCCCGGCGGCCTACTCCATGAGCCGGTTCGCGATGCGCCGTTCAGCGCTGGTAGTCCTGATGGCCCGCATCATCCCGGGCGTGAGCCTGCTGCTGCCCTGGTACTACGTATTCTCCAACCTGTCCCTGGTGGGCGGATACGGGGTGCTGATCCTCTCGCACATGTTCGTGGCCCTGCCACTGATCGTGTACATCATGATGTCCTACTACGATTCGATGCCCCTTGAGCTCGAGGAAGCGGCCCGGGTGGATGGACTCACCCACATCGGCGCCTTCCTGCGGATCACCCTGCCCCTGTCCATCGGCGGCGTGGCAACGGCCGGAATCCTGTCCTTCATCTTCTCGTGGAACAACTTCATGTTCGCCCTGGTGCTCTCCGGCGCCGAGACGAAGACGCTGCCCGTGGCCATCTTCAACTTCGTGGCCTACGCCAGCATCGACTGGGGAGGCCTGATGGCCGCTTCCGTGGTGGTCACTATCCCGATCATGGTGATCGCGCTGTTCACCCAGAAGTACATCGTTTCCGGCCTGACCGCCGGCGCGACCAAAGGCTAGGTCATGGCAGACTCAAAAACCCCGCCAATCGTGGTCATGGGGGTGCAGGGTTCTGGCAAAAGCACCATCGGGTCGCTGCTCGCTGAACGCCTCGGCGTCGCTTTCGTTGACGGTGATGATCTGCACCCGGTGGACAACAAAACCCTGATGGCCGCAGGGACGCCCCTCACCGACGACAACCGGCTTCCCTGGCTACACACCGTCGGTGAGGTGCTCGCCGAAGGCCGGAAAGCCGGCGTCGTCGTCGCCTGTTCGGCTCTCAAACTCGCGTACCGGGACCTGCTCCGCGGTCACGTCCCAGAACTGGTGGTCGTGCACCCGCACGGCACCATTGAACTGGTGGCCGCACGGATCTCCGAGCGGGAACACGAGTACATGCCGCCGTCGCTGCTTGCCTCCCAGTACGAGAGCCTGCAGACCCTGGGCGACGACGAACGCGGCCTGACCGTCGACCTGTCCCTCCCACCACAGGCAATGGTTGACCACATTGTCGCGTACCTCTCCGAAAGCAACATTCATGCGCATTAGTAGGATCGAAACCTTCCTCGTCCCACCACGGTGGCTGTTCGTCAGGGTGGAAACTGACCGCGGCATTGTCGGCTGGGGCGAGCCGG
>NZ_ASZW01000047.1:2535-14913 GCF_000468215.1 Arthrobacter sp. CAL618
GAGGGTCGCTCCGAGACGGTGCGGACCGCCGTCGAGCAGCTCTCCGAGTTGCTGATCGGCGCCGACCCGCTCCGGATCGAGGACCACTGGCAGGTCATGACGAAGGGCTCCTTCTATCGTGGCGGTGCCATCCTGGCCAGCGCCGTCGCCGGGTTGGACCAGGCACTGTGGGACATTGCCGGGAAATCGCTCGGCGTGCCAGTGCACCAGTTGCTCGGCGGGCATGTCCGCGACCGGATCAGGATGTACGGCTGGGTGGGCGGCGACGAACCCGCCGAGGTGGCTGACTCCATCTCCGCCCAGCTTGAGGTGGGACTGACCGCAGTGAAGATGAATGCCAGCGGTCGGATGAGCCCGCTTGGCAGCGTCGCGGAGATCGACGCCGTGGTGGAGCGCGTCGCCGCTGCCCGCGAGGTGCTCGGCCCGCACCGGGACGTGGCCGTCGACTTCCATGGGCGGTTCACCCTTGCCAACACGCGGCGGGTTGCACCGCTGCTGGAACCGTTGCACCCCTTCTTCCTGGAGGAGCCGACTGTGCCGGAGAATTCGCACCTGATCGGTGGGCTGACCAGTTCCACGAGCATCCCCATCGCCACCGGGGAGCGGCTCTACAACCGGCAGGAATTCCTCCCGGTGTTGCAGGCGGGCATCGCCGTCGCGCAACCGGATCTCTCGCATGCCGGTGGCATCACCGAGGTCCGCAAGATCGCCTCCCTTGCCGAGGTCTACGACGTCCAGCTCGCGCCGCACTGCCCGCTGGGTCCGCTGGCGCTCGCCGCCTGTCTGCAGGTGGGCTTCGCGACCACCAACTTCCTGATCCAGGAACAGAGCATCGGCATCCACTACAACCAGGGCGCCGAAGTGCTCGACTATGTCCTCGACAAGACCCCGCTGAAGTTCGTGGACGGCCACGTGGAGCGCCTCACCGGTCCGGGTCTGGGCATCGAAATCGATGAAGCAGCCGTCCGGCGGGCAGACAAGAGCGGCCACGCCTGGCGTTCACCCGTGTGGCGGCACGACGACGGCTCCTACGCCGAGTGGTAAACCGGCCTTCCAGCCCTACGAAAGGACCACCCATGTCTGACTTTCTTGACGGACTCAGCAGCTCCCGCTTGCTGGCCATCATCCGCGGTACCGACCAGGATGCCTCAATCCGTGCCGCCGTAGCCCTGGTCGACGAGGGGGTCCGCTACCTCGAGGTGTCGCTGAACACCCCCGACGCCGTCGACGTCATTGCCGCGGTGCGTCAGGAGGTGGGAGACCGGGCGACCGTCGGGGCCGGTACGGTCCTGACCGCCGACGACGCCGAGCAGGTCGCCGCTGCCGGTGGACAGTTCCTCGTGACTCCGGCGGTCTCCGCATCAGTCGCCGCAGGCGTCAGGCTCCAGCTGCCGGTCATTGCCGGCGCACTGACCCCCACCGAGGTGTACTCGGCAATGGACCAGGGCGCCACTGCGATCAAACTCTTCCCCGCCTCACTTGGCGGGCCCCGCTTCCTCTCGGCCCTGCGCGACCCGTTCCCGGCCATCCCGTTTGTGCCGGTCGGCGGAGTGGACGAGGCAGCAGCCGCCGATTACCTCGCCCGCGGCGCCGTTGCCGTCGGCGTCGGTTCACCGCTGGTGGGGGACTCGGCGTCGGGCGGGGACCTGACCGAACTGCGGCAGCGTGCCCGGCGGTACCTGGAGCTCGCGGCGGCGGTCGCCGGATGAGTGCGGATGCTGACAGGGGGCCAGCGGGGAGTAGCCCGGTTCCTAATGAAGGAGCGGTGGGAGGTAGTCCTTCGGGAAACGTGCATGCATTGCAGGCATTGCAGGCACAATCCGAATGTGAAAGTGCATGCACTGCATGCAATGCATGCACCTTAAAAATTGAGGTAGTCACCTTCGGCGAAACCATGGCGTCGATCCGGGCTGCGGGCTTGCTGCGTGCCGGGGGCGCGATGACCATGTCGCTCGGCGGCGCTGAAACCAACGTCGCGATCGGGCTCGCCCGGCTCGGCCACCGGGTGAGCTGGGTGGGCAGGCTCGGAGCCGACGAAGTGGGGACCTTCGCATTGCGGACCCTGCGCGCCGAGGCCGTGGTGACCGACGGCGTCGTCGTCGACCCCAGGCGCCCCACCGGCCTGATGCTGCTGGAACGGCGGATCGCTGAGGTGTCGCGGGCCGCCTACTACCGGGCGAATTCGGCCGGCTCGGCGCTCTGCAGCGATGACTTGCGGGCGGCGCTGGAAGGCAACCCGCGGGTCCTACACCTCACCGGGATTACCCCCGCACTCTCCGTGTCCGCGGCTGAAGCCACCCTGTGGGCGGCGGGTGAAGCGAAACGTCGGGGCATCCTGGTGAGCTTCGACGTCAACTATCGGGCGAAACTGTGGGCCGTCTCCGAGGCTTCGGCGGTGCTTGGCCCGCTGGTTGACCTGGCCGACATCGTCATCGCTTCCGACGACGAACTGGCCCTCGTGGCCCCCAGCGTTTCGGAAGCCGAAGCCGTGGCGGGCCTGCACGTGCGCGGGGTGCGAGACGTCGTCGTTAAGCGCGGTGCGGCTGGTGCCTCGACCTTCACCGCGGGGGAGCGGCCGGTGCACCAGAGCGCGATCCCGGTACCGGTGGTGGACACGGTGGGGGCCGGTGACGCGTTCACGGCAGGGTATCTCTCAGCGTTGCTCGATGGGGAGCCAACCGCCGGGCGACTGCTGCGCGGGGCGACGCTCGGCGCGTTTGCTGTTTCCGGGTCGGGCGACTGGGAGAACCTGCCGTATCGCAGCGAACTTGCCCTGGCCGACCAATCGGCAGGCAGCACCATCCGCTAGTCAGTCTGGTTCATTTATCTGAAGTTCGTAGCAAGGAGACGTAAGTGAAAATCAAGAGCGCAGAAGTGATCGTGTCGAGTCCGGATCGGAACTTCGTCACTCTCCAGATCACCACCGAGGACGGCCTGACCGGGCTTGGCGACGCCACGCTGAATGGGCGCGAGCTGGCCGCCGCTGCGTATCTGGAACACCACGTGGTGCCGCTGCTGATTGGACGGGACGCGCACCGGATTGAGGACACCTGGCAGTTCCTCTACCGCGGAGCGTACTGGCGCCGGGGGCCGGTGACCATGGCGGCGATCGCGGCCGTCGACGTCGCGCTCTGGGATATCAAAGCCAAAGCCGCTGGCATGCCGCTGTACCAACTGCTCGGCGGCGCGTCACGGGACGGCATCCGTGCCTACGGCCACGCCAGCGGGCGGGACATCCCCGAGATCCTCGACTCCGTCCGGGAACACCTTGAGCTGGGATACAAGGCGATCCGGATCCAGACCGCCGTGCCGGGCATCGATGCCGTGTACGGGGTGGCAGCCCAGCCGAGTGCCGGTGGAACCCGCTACGACTACGAGCCGGCGCAGCGCGCGGCCCTTCCCGCCGAGGAGGACTGGGACACCCGCGCCTACCTGAGGCACATCCCCACCGTGTTCGAGGCGGTGCGCAACGAGTTCGGACCAGAACTGCCGCTACTGCACGACGGCCACCACCGGATGACGCCGATCGAGGCGGCCCGCCTGGGCAAGTCGCTGGAACCGTACGACCTGTTCTGGCTGGAGGACTGCACCCCGGCGGAGAACCAGGATGCGCTGCGGCTGGTCCGGCAGCACACCACCACGCCGCTGGCCATCGGGGAGGTGTTCAACACCGTGTTCGATTACCAGACCCTGATCCGCGAGCAGCTGATTGACTACGTTCGCTCGGCAGTCACCCACACCGGGGGAATCAGCGCGATGAAGAAAATCCTCGACTATGCGGCCCAATACCAGATCAAGTCAGGCATCCACGGGCCCACCGACATTTCGCCGGTGGGGATGGCCGCGGCCCTGCACTTGGACCTGGCAATCCACAACTTCGGCATCCAGGAGTACATGCGGCACGGCGATCTCACCAACGAGGTGTTCCAGCAGTCCTTCTCCTTCAAGGACGGCTACCTACACCCGGGCGAGCAGCCCGGACTCGGCGTCGAACTCGATCTGGACGCTGCAGCGGCCCATCCATACACCCCCGCCTACCTGCCGTTCAACCGGCTCAAGGACGGGACCATTCACGACTGGTAAATCCCCGATCGTGCGGGGGCAGCGACCCGGGCGGTGGTTCCTCGACAGGCCTTCGCGCCATCGAGGTTCCGTCCCGGATCGCCGCCGGTCTAGGCGGGGTACGCCGCTTGCAGCTCGCGCATGCTCCGCGTCCCGCACTGTTCGAGGGATGGTAGGAGACCGACTACGCCATCCAGGTCCTGATGCTTCAGTCTGGTTTTCAGCACGCCCGCCAAGGCGGCGAGCTGGAGAAGTCCCAGCATTCTGCTGGAGCTTTCGATACTGAGGATGACATCCATCAGGAGACGCTCATCCCGATCTTCGGCGGCCCGACTGAGTCGGTAGAACCGTTGATCCCACATGCCGATCGAAATCTGGACGAAGGCGTTGCAGGCTTCAGGGTTCTCGAGCTCACGCTCCAGGTCCTTGAGTGTCCCCGGGGAATAGAGAGGCAGAGATTCGATGGCGTAGTCGATCATAGTGTCCTGTCTTCCCGTGGGATTTCAGGCTAGGAGGACACGGCGGTGATGTAACGCGTGCCGACTACTCGATTATGGGCTGGCGATACGCGAACGGTCCTTCATTCCTACCCGCCCTTTATGCAGGCAGGGCCGTCAGGTGTTTACCAGGCCACCGTTGGCCCCTATGATCAGATCAGAGGTCTAACTGGGGGTCAAAAGGGATGATGAAGAAAAATCGGAAAGTCGACGGGCCGGCAGCGGACCAGCCCGATTCAGCGGCGTCTTCCCCCAGCGCACCCAAAGGAAAATCGGTGAGCTGGCCCAGCCGCCGCCGATCGAGCACTCAGAATCGGGCAACGGATGCGAACGGTGAGTTACGCCGTCTCGCGGCCCGGCGGTGGGACTCGCTCACCAAGCTAGGGCGCCGCCAGCACCCCGGGCAGCCTGAGTAGCCCCGGTAGCTCAGCGGACGGGAACACACCAACGGCTAACCGGCCAGTTTGGCGAGCACCCCGCCCGCGTGGCGCCGAGCGTCGGGACTGCCCAACTGCAGGGTCAAAGCCGACCCAGCCGCCAGGACGGCGTCGACCACGGGTAGGCCGTACCGCCGGCGAAGTTCGCGCGAGACCCCCATGCTGGTCAGCCCAGTGCACGCCTGCAGGATGACGTCGGCGCCCTCGTCAACCAGCCGCTCCGCCGCGAGATAGGTTTCGTAAACCCCGGACGGCGTGAGTAGATCCTGGGTGTGGGTGACGCCGTCGGGCGCCTGAACCGAATGCAAATGCTCACCCAGCACCCGGGCAACGGCGAGCGGCGGTTCTGTGCTGAGCGCGAGCACACCAATCCGGGAGCCCAGGGCGAGGGCAGCGGCCGCCCCTGCAGAGCCGGCGCCCACCACCGGAATATCAACGAGGCTGCGTACGTCCTCCAGCCCGGGATCGGAGGAACAACTGATCATGATGCCGTCAACGTGGGGTGCCAGGTCGGCGGCGAGAGCCATGACCTTGGGGGACGCGAAATCGTGAGTCAACTGGTCGTGGACGCCTTCCGGCTGGTCGTGGACCGCTCGCGAAACAACTTCCACACCGAACGCGTCGCGGACCGCGCGACCGTGGATGTTCAACAGTCGGGGATCACTCGAAGTGAGAACCCTGATTAGGCCGATGCGTGTCATTGATTCCTCATTGGAAGGCCGGTTGGGTCAATTCAATGGTGACAGCGGCGGATTAACGCGAGGTTTCGCGCCGGTTAGCAACTAAAGACCCGTGGGCGTTGCCGCTTTCGGGGGCATGGACGGCGAACTGGGAATGCGACATAATCCCTTCAACTCCTGCCAATAGTTTCGCCCCTCAATGCCTTCTGGAAGGAACGAGCATGGAGCAGATGGTGGTTACCGGGGCTGGTCCGGTCGGATGGACGGTAGCCGAGTTGCTCGCTGGCGCCGGTCACCGGGTGCGGATACTGACCAGGAACGGCACCGGCCCCGACTCGCAGCTGATCCAACGGCAGCCGGTGGATGTGTCGGACCCGACGGCGGTGACTAAAGCCGTTGAGGGGGCCTCCGCCGTCTTCCACTGCATTCACGCCGCCTACAACGCCGACGCCTGGCGGCGGGAGCTTCCCCGGTCAGAGCAAAACATCCTGGCTGCTGCAGGACGCGAGGGCGCCGTCGTCGTCTTTCCCGAAAGCCTCTACTCCTACAGCAAGCCGGAACAGGTGATGACCGAAGCCGGTCCCCGCGACGCGACGGGAGGTAAGCGCGGAGTCCGCACTGACCTGTTGAAGGCGCGGGAGGCATCACCGACCCCCACGGTGAGCGTTGTCTCGGCCGACTTTTTCGGCCCCCGGGTGCTGCAGTCCCAAATGGGTGAGCGGGTGGTGCCCCGGGTGATTGCCGGTCGGCGGATCAGCGTGATCGGGAGCGCAGACACCCCGCATTCCTTCACCTACGTCCCCGATCTCGCGGCCGCATTGATCACCGCGGCCCGCGACGAGCGGGTGTGGAACACGGTGTTGCACGCGCCAACCCTGCGCGCGATCACCCAACGGCAACTGGTCGCCGCCTTCGCCAAGGCCGCGGGCGTGCCGACCCCCAACGTCGTCGCGGTGCCGGGCTGGTTTGTTCGGGTACTCGGACGGGTGCAGCCCTTGATGCGCGAACTGACGGAACTGCTGTACCAGATGGAGCACCCCTTCATCATGGATTCCACAGCGTCGGAGCAGCGGTTGGGGCTGGCCCCCACCCCGTTGCCTGAAGCAGCGGCGGCAACGGTCAACTGGTGGCGGGACAGATCCGTTGCCGGGCGCCGTTAGAGAGCGAGACCGCTTCGGTGGGGTAGGTGGCGGAGGCTCGTAGTCTGGCCCTGCACTACGAATGATGCAAGGATCCCGGCCCGCCCCGTGCCGGCTCAGAGGAGCTTGTCCAACCGCCGTCGGGCGCTGTCCACGGCGCGCTGCGCATCCCGGACGGCGCGGACCGCGGCCGACTGTTCCTGTTCGGCGTCGTCGATCTGGTGGTCGAGTGACTTGAGGTCTGCCCTCAACTCGGCGAGACGGTGCTGCAGGTCCTCAATCTCTGTGGACAACCCGGTACGGCGGTCCTGGAACTTGTCGATCCTGCGTTCCGCGTCTTCGGCGTCGTCGTCGGCCTCCGCCAGAGTGCGCTCGGCGCCCTCCAGTGCGGTGCGCGCGCTGTCGATGCGTTCCTCGTCGACCCCGTTCTCTCCGGCGGTGATCTTCCCGGCCCCGGTCCTGCCGGTGGCGGTGGTAGCCTGCTCAAACGGCCCTCCCACAGCACCTTCGAGGTCGACGGCGTCCCAGCCGCTGGCGCTCAGGACGCGTAGGAGCCGCCCGGTGGACACCGCGGCGGCGGCATCCGCGTCGGTCATGGCGGCACGGAACGTCTGCTCCATTTCGGCTGCGACCGTGGCACTGACACCGTGGCCGAGTTCTTTCGCGAGCGAGAGGCCCACCGCGCCCAGCCCGCTGAGTAGCCGCTGCCGCTGCTGTCCGAGTTCCTTCATTCGTTTCTGGTCTAGCTCTTCCTGGGCATTGCGCAGAGCCATCCCCAGCTCAAGGGCCTCATCAACGGCGTCCCGGCGGTGTTGGACGAGCATGTTGACCAGCCACGCTGCCATCGAAGGTTTGGGGAGCCGCCTGATCTGACCGGATAGCAGCTTGTCATCGGCGCTTTTCGCCCGCGCGTTGCGTTCGGCGGTGAACTCTTCGAGGGGGAGGGCATACAGGTGAGTGGCAGCCTCGGTCAGGGGGTGTTCGGATTGCTTCCGATCGCTCACGGTGTCCTTCCTCAGCGCGGGTGGGTTTGGCCCCAATGTAACCGTGGTGATCTACCTCTCACAATTGCCGCTACCATTCCTCTAGAGGAATTGATCTGGGGAAACGGATCGCCCACCGTAAGACTGGGCCGCCAAACGTTCGTTGGCGTGCGACGTCGGCGTAACGAAGCACACTAGGGGATGAGTTCAATGGCGACCAAATGGGAACCTCGGTTCGAGGGGGAGGTATTGCCCGAGTCGCTGTTTGCGCAGGCTCACGCAGCTACCTCCGAGGTCACACTGATCACCGATGCCAGCCAGAACATCGTCCACGTCTCGCAGTTCTTTACCACTATCACTGGATACAGTCCTGAGGATGTGGTGGGTCTTAATTGCCGGTTGCTGCAGGGGCCTGGGTCTGATCCTGAGACCAAACGCGTCATGAGGACGGCACTGGCCGTCGGGGAGCCCTTCCGTGGGGAAATCCTTAACTACCGCAAGGACGGGTCAGCATTTTGGAATGACCTGAGCGTGGTCCCGCTGCGCGACGCCGACGGTCGGGTCGCCCACTATGCCAGCGTCCAACGGGACATCAACACCCGGATTGCCCTGAACGAGCAACTGCGGTTTCAGGCGATGCATGATCCGGTGACAGGGCTGCCAAACCGGGTGGCGCTCACCGAACGGTTCCAGGACGTGTTCGCTAGGGGCGACCACACCAAGGTCACGGCAGCCGTAGGCATGATCGACCTTGACGACTTCCGCGCCGTCAACAACGCGTTCGGCCACGAAGCGGGGGACCACGTCCTTAAAGAATGGGCTGTGCGCATGCAGGCCATATTGCGCGACGGCGATTTTCTCGGCCGGATGGGCGGCGACGAATTCATTCTTCTGGTGAAGGACATTGACCGCGCGGCGGCGCCGGTGGTGCTCGCTGGAATCCTGGATTCGCTGCACGATGCGGTGGAACGGCCGTTCAACGTCCCGGGGAGAAGCATTCGGGTGGGGATGAGCATGGGGCTCGCGTTGTATCCCCGCGATGGGTGCGACATGGCGTCGTTGCTGCGGAATGCCGATGTAGCGTTGTATCAGTCGAAGAAGTTGAAGAGTAACCGTGACCGGTGGTGGACGCTGGCTGCTGCTGAGCCGGAGGCCGGATTGGGGTCCGACCTGAATTATCTCAAGGCGGGCGTTGCGGGCGTCGGCGGGCGGCCGGATAGCAGCGTCATCGACAGTTACCGGGAGCGGCTGCACTCAGGGGGGCTCGAGGCGTTCATGCAACCGGTGGTTGACCTCCGAGATGGGTCGGTGCACCTGTTTGAGGCGTTGGCCCGGCTGCGGATGGCCGACGGGCGGATTGCTTCGCCCGGCGAGTTCCTTCCCTATCTGACCAAAAATGAGCTTGACCTGCTCTTTGTCGGGATGCTTGATCAGGCGCTCGGCTGGGTCGCCACCTGGGATGGGGAAGGGCTGAAGGCGAACATTTCGGTGAACCTTCCCCCGAGCACGCTCCTGAATCCGGGCTGTCTCACTCTGGTGCGGGACGCGCTGGAGCGCCATAACATTGCCCCGAACCGGTTGGGTCTCGAGTTGCTTGAATCCCAGACCCTGGAGTGGGAGGTGCAGCGCGATGCCCTGGATCAGCTGGTGGGCCTTGGCGTTGGACTGGCGATGGATGACCTCGGCGCAGGCCACAGCAGCCTGAAACGGCTGTCGGTGCTCCCTTTCAGCGCCATCAAGCTGGATCGCGAGCTGCTCACCGAGATCCGCAGGAAGCCTGTGGAGACGCTGAGCATGATTGCGTCCCTCATCCAGATGGGCCGTGATTTTGAAATGAACGTCGCCATTGAGGGGCTGGAGGATCTCGGGATCACCGAGGCCGCCGTTGTCCTCGGCGCTCCGCTGGGGCAGGGGTACTACTTCACCCGGCCGCTGCCTGCCGTGGAGGCTGCCGCCTGGGCACGCGGCCTCACCCTCGACGTGCAGCCGAATGCGCCGCGCACCTACCTCGGTGGGTTGGCCTACCACTGGCAGTTCGCCCGGCTGGGTGCGCCGCATCCGCGTCCGCTGGCAGCCTGCCCGCTTACCGGGCTCCTCGATGACAGTCCCGCCAGCGAGGATGTGATGCGCTGGCACGCTCTGCAGCACGATCCCGATGAGACCCATCCATCTGCGGGCCGCCTGCTGATGGACTGGCTGGTACAACAGATCCGACGCAAAGGAGCGGGAACCGCCGGGGTTTTCACCCCGGTGTAGCGCCCACTTATATATGAAGCCTACTTAGTATTACGTGTAGGCTGACAGGGTAGCGGCAGGAACTTTGCGCTACCCGAGTGTCTGGAGCAATCGATGTCTGAGCAGAATTCCCTCATCACCAACCCCCCTATTCCTGGTGCGCCGTCGGTTGCGGCGCCGAGCCTGGCGGAGCCGGTGGAACCTCGCGAGCCGCTCCCGCCCAAGCCCGATCAGGATGCGCCCGAGACGGTGTCACCGACCGGTACCCCTACCGGTGCTGCCAAGACCGTCAATTCGCAGAGCGGTCGGTTCCTCACCACTGCCCAGGGCGCCCGGGTCGCCGATACCGATCACTCCCTCAAGGCGGGTCCACGTGGGCCGGTCCTGCTCCAGGACCACCATCTGCGTGAAAAGATCACCCACTTCGACCACGAGCGCATCCCCGAGCGTGTCGTTCACGCCCGCGGGGCTGGCGCTCACGGAACCTTTGTGGCCAACGGTGCCGCAGCAGGAGTCACGAAGGCTGGCTTCCTCGCCAAGGACGTCGAGACGCCAGTCTTCGTGCGATTCTCCACGGTGCTCGGCTCACGCGGTTCGGCTGACGCGGTGCGTGACACCCGTGGCTTCGCCACCAAGTTCTACACCGATGAGGGCACCTACGACCTCGTGGGAAACAACATCCCGGTGTTCTTCATCCAGGACTCGATCAAGTTTCCCGACGTCGTCCACGCTGCCAAGCCGCACCCGGACCGTGAAATCCCCCAGGCCCAAAGCGCCCACGACACGTTCTGGGATTTTGTCTCCCTGCACAGTGAAGCGCAGGCGCACACCATGTGGAACATGTCCGATCGCGGCATTCCCCGCTCCTACCGGACGATGGAAGGCTTCGGCGTCCACACCTTCCGGCTGCAGAACGCAGCAGGCGAAACCACCCTGGTGAAAATCCACTGGAAGCCGAAACAGGGCGTCCACTCCCTGGTATGGGAAGAAGCCCAGATCATCAACGGGATGGACCCCGACTTCCACCGCCGCGACCTGGCGGATTCCATTGAGGCCGGAGCCTTCCCGCAGTGGGACCTGGGCATCCAGACCTTCCCGGACACCGAAGACGAGATGTTCGAGGGAATCGACCTGCTCGACCCCACCAAGTTTGTCCCCGAAGAGTTGGCTCCCGTGCAGATCATCGGAACGATGACACTGAACGCAAATCCGACCAACTACTTCGCTGAGACCGAGCAGATCGCGTTCCACCCGGGCCACCTGGTGCCGGGCATCGACGTCACGAATGATCCCCTGCTGCAGGGTCGGCTGTTCTCCTACATCGATACCCAGATCAGCCGGCTCGGTGGACCAAACTTCGCCCAGCTGCCGATCAACCGGCCGCACGCTCCCGTCAATGACATGCTCCGCGACGGCATGCACCAGACCGCAGTCCATGGGGGAGTGGCGCCGTACTGGCCGAACTCGCTCGACGGCGGTTGCCCGTTCCTCGCCGGTGAGGACATGAGCGCCTACATCGACGTGCCGCAGGAACTTCCGGCGTCGCGCAAGGTACGCGAAAATCCGGCCACGTTCGAAGATCACTTCAGCCAGGTGCGGATGTTCTTCAAGTCCCTCACCCCGCTGGAACAGGATCACGTCATCTCCGCGTACACCTTCGAACTGGGAAAAGTGTACGAAGAGAACCTGCGCGTCCGGCAGCTGCAGAACCTCGCCAACATCGACGAGCGTCTGTGCGCCGAGGTGGCCAACGGTGTCGGCCTGGCAGCACCCGCACCCATCGAACAGGTCGAGGATCACGAGCCGAGCCCCACGGTTTCGCAGATCGGCGGCACCTGGCCTGTTGAGGGCCGGATCATCGGTGTGATCGCTGACGCCAACAGCGACGTCACCGCCGTCGCCAGGCTCAGCTCACTGATCAACGACGCCGGAATGGTTCCGTTGATCATCGCTCCCAAGGGCGGCAAGCTCGACGGCGGACTGGTGGTCCAGCGGACCTACCTCACCGCCCGATCCACCGAGTTCGACGCGCTGATCGTGGCCGGCGCGGCAACCCCGGGCGACGACGCTGCCAATAGCCGGGACGCTAAGGCCGGGTCGCCGGGCGTGACAATCGACCCCCGTGTCGCACTGCTCCTCTCCGAGGCGTTCAGGCATTCGAAGGCCATCGGCGGCGTCGGCGACGTTGCCTCGGTGTTGCAGTCAAGCGCCATCAGCCCCGAGGCGCCAGGCGTCGTCGTCGGCGACGCGACGCCAGTGCTCACCACGCTGACCGAGCTGCTGTCCAAGCACCGGGTCTGGGACCGCTTCCCGGTTCCCGCTAAGTAAATAGGTTAAAGGCAACT
>NZ_ASZW01000048.1:0-4694 GCF_000468215.1 Arthrobacter sp. CAL618
GCCTCTCGTGTGGTCAGCGCAGACCTGGTTAGTGTGCGTGATCTCCGCGGCTGTACTCGAAGACCCAGCCAACAAGTGCTATCACTACCATGCCAAGGCTGATGTAGAGGATCCAAAAGCCGGCTGCCAGACCCAGGAAACCAGTCGCGGCGGACAGACCGAGCGCCAGGGGCCACCAGCTCCAGGGGCTGAAGTGACCCTGTTCGCCGGAGCCCTCGTGGATCTCGGCGTCGAGCCTGTCCTCGGGCCGCATTCCAACCCGGCGGCCGGTGAAGCCCAGGTAGAACCCGATCATTCCTGCCAGACCACCAACGAGCAGAATGCCCAGGAAGCCAACGTATTCATCCCAGCCGGTGAGGTATCCGTAGACAACCCCAACGATGAGGAAGAAGGGCAAACCCCAAAAGAAGAGTCCGGTTTCAACCTTCATGGTTTAGGCGTCCTTCCGGTCGGCTGCGCCAAGAGCCTGGCCGACAGCCGAGCTAGGCGTGTGCTGCTGTTGCAGCTCAGGGTGGTGGAGGTCCAGTGCTGGTCGCTCTGACCGGATCCGGGGCAACGAGGTGAAGTTGTGGCGTGGTGGTGGGCACGAGGTAGCCCACTCGAGTGACGCACCAAAGCCCCACGGGTCATCGACCTCTACCTTCTTGCCGCTGCGCCAGGTGATGTACACATTCCAGAAGAACGGAATCAGTGAAGCACCAAGAACGAAGGACGCGATAGTGGAGAACTGGTTCATCGCAGTGAACCCGTCCTCAGGCAGGTAATCGGCGTACCGGCGAGGCATCCCGATGACGCCAAGCCAGTGCTGGATCAGGAAGGTGCCGTGGAAGCCGAGGAACAGCATCCAGAAGTGGATCTTCCCGAGCCGCTCGTTGAGCATCTTGCCGGTGAATTTTGGCCACCAGAAGTAGAAGCCGGCGAACATGGCGAACACCACGGTTCCGAAGACCACGTAGTGGAAGTGAGCCACCACGAAGTAGGTGTCAGAGACATGGAAGTCGAGCGGGGGTGAGGCGAGGATGATGCCCGTAAGTCCACCGAAGAGGAAGGTCACCAGGAAACCGAGGCTCCACAGCATGGGCGTCTCGAAGGTAATCGAACCCCGCCACATGGTGCCGATCCAGTTGAAGAACTTCACGCCCGTCGGCACCGCGATCAGCATCGTCATGAAGGCGAAGAACGGCAGCAGGACCGCTCCGGTGACGTACATGTGGTGCGCCCAGACGGTCACTGACAAGGCAGCGATTGCGATGGTGGCGTAAACCAGGCCCTTGTAGCCGAAGATCGGTTTGCGACTGAAGACCGGGAAGATCTCGGAAACGATGCCGAAGAACGGCAGTGCGATGATGTACACCTCGGGGTGACCGAAGAACCAGAACAGGTGCTGCCAGAGGATCGCTCCCCCGTTGTCCGGATCGAAGATGTGGGCACCAAATCGTCTGTCGGCTCCCAGGGCGAAGAGTGCGGCAGCCAGTGGTGGGAAAGCCATCAGCACGAGGATCGCGGTGACCAGCGTGTTCCAGGTGAAGATAGGCATCCGCCACATGGTCATGCCGGGGGCCCGCATGCAGATGATCGTGGTGATGAAGTTGACCGCGCCGAGGATGGTGCCGAACCCGGACAGGGCCAGACCAAAGACCCAGAGGTCACCACCGAGCCCCGGAGAGAACGTGGTGTTCGACAATGGGGCGTAGGCGAACCAGCCAAACGATGCGGCACCCTGTGGGGTGATGAAACCGGAGACGGCGATAGTGCTGCCGAACAGGAAGAACCAGAATGCCAGGGCGTTCAGGCGGGGGAACGCCACATCGGGCGCTCCGATCTGGAGCGGCATGATGACGTTGGCGAACCCGGCGAACAGCGGGGTGGCGAACATCAGCAGCATGACGGTGCCGTGCATGGTGAAGAGCTGGTTGTACTGCTCCTTGGTCTGCAGGATCTGCATACCGGGTTCAAACAGTTCAGCGCGGATGACCAGCGCCATCACTCCTGCGAAGCAGAAGAAGATGAAGGAGGCGATCAGGTACATGTACCCGATGGTCTTGTGGTCGGTGGAAGTAATCCAACTGACTACCACGCGCCCCTTGGACCTCGGTACTACCCGCGGCGCTACCAGGGTGCCGGTATCTTCAGCCGTGTATTCGTAGGTGGACATCAGCCGTTACTCCCTGCTGTTTCGGATTCAGTGTCCGGGTAGGAATTGCGATCGTATTCTTCCCCGAGCTGGCCGTCTTCAAGGGTGGCCATGTGCGCGTCGAACTCTTGCTGCGAAACAACCGCAACGTTGAAGAGCATCTCCGAGTGATACTCACCGCACAGTTCGGCACACTTGCCGTCGAAGGTGCCTTCCCTGGTCGGGGTCAGGGTGATGTAGTTGGTGCGACCTGGAATCATGTCGCGCTTCTGCAGGAACGCCGGCACCCAGAAGGAGTGGATGACGTCGCGGGCGTTGAGCTGTAGCTCGACCGTCTGGTTGACCGGCAGGTACAGGGTCGGGAGGGTTTCGGGGATCCCTTCCTCGCCGGTGAGGTTCGCCTGGACGCCGCTGAAGTACTTGTCCTCATTGACGTAGTTGAAGTCCCAGGACCACTGCTTGCCGCGGACGTCGACGATTACATCAGGGTTGTCGACGCGGGCGTCGATCGCCTGCTGGTCGCGGTCAGTGAAGTAGAAGAACACCAGGACCATGAACAGGGGAATGGTCAGGTAGAACACTTCGAGTGGAAGGTTGTAGCTGACCTGGCGTGGGAATCCGGTCTCATTCCGGCGCCGGCGATAAGCAACGATGCACCAGATGATGAGGCCCCAGGTGATGATGCCGACTATCAGTGCGGCAATCCAGGAATTCACCCACAGATCGATGATTCGGCCGGTGTGGTTGGTGTTGTCGCGCTCGGCGGGCAACCAACCCCTTTGGACTTCAGCTGAACAGCCCGACAGAAACAACGCGCCAATCAGCATAATGCTGGAGATCTTGACGACCCTTGCGCGCCGGGTGCCGGTTCGGTGCTGCGAACTCACAGACGGCCCTTCCTTTTCTTACGTGTCTGCCACCCGTGGCGGCGTTACCCCGTGTGCGCAAAAAGCACACATTTAGTTTTACTACTTACTGTAGAGCTTACCTGTTACCGCCGCCATTGGATGACACAAAGACGGCCTGCCGTGGAACTTTTGGCAGGTCATCTGTGCGTTTGTTTGGGCAGCTGACACGTGCTAGTGGAATGAATCGCCGCACGCGCAGGAACCGCCAGCGTTGGGGTTGTCGATAGTGAAGCCCTGCTTGGAAATGGTGTCTTCGAAATCGATGGAGGCGCCTGCAAGATAGGGAACGCTCATCTTGTCGACGATGACCTCGACGCCGTCGAAGTCCCTGACGGCGTCGCCGTCGAGGGTTCGTTCGTCGAAATACAGCTGGTAGATCAAACCGGAGCAGCCGCCGGGCTGCACGGCGACGCGCAGGCGCAGGTCGGTGCGGCCCTCCTGTTCGAGGAGGCTGCGTACCTTTTCGGCAGCTACCTCAGATAGCGCCACCTCGTGTGCGGCCAACGCGGCCTCGGTGGTCTCTGTGGTGGTTTCGCTGGTGGAAGTACTCATTACTGGTTTCTCCTCGCTGTGGACACGTGTCGCGGTTTTGCGTCCTACCCAATGGTACGTCGGCAGTCCCGTTCGGGACCAACCCCCGGCTTTTCACAACCCGTCGGTATTGATCCGGGACAGCATGAGGGCTTCGGCGAGGACTGCCTTCTGGAATTCGGCAAGGTGCAGCGATTCGTTGGCACTGTGTGCCCTGGAGTCCGGATCTTCCACCCCAGTGATCAGAATCTGCGCGGAGGGGTAGACCTCGGTGAGATCGGCGATGAACGGGATCGACCCGCCCATACCGGCTTCAACCGCCGGGACCCCCCACGATTCTTCGAGCGCCCAGAGTGCGGTCTTTGCTGCCGGTGCGGTGGTGTCGGCAGCAAAGGCGTTGCCGGTCTCCCCCGCGGTGAACGTGACCCTCGCGCCAAAGGGGGCGTTGCGTTCCACATGGTCCCTCACCGCGGCCATGGCCGACGCCGGGTCCTGGCCGGGGGCGAGTCGCAGGCTGAACTTGGCTCGGGCCCGGGGAAGCAGGGTGTTGGACGAGAGCGCAACCGTTGGTGCGTCGATCCCGATGATGGAGAGTGCGGGTTTGGTCCAGAGCCGCGAAGCGATCGATCCGGTGCCGGCGAGACGAACGCCGTCGAGCACTGACGCATCGGCCCGGTAATCGGCCTCGGGGTAGTCGACCGTCGCGTCGTCACCGCCGGCCAGACCGGCGATCGCGACGTCGCCGGCGTCGTCATGGAAGGTAGCGATCAGACGGGACAGCAGGGTCGGCGCGTCGAGCACCGGTCCACCGAACATTCCCGAATGAACGGCATGTTCCAGGACCTGCACCTCGACGGTCCCGTCGACGAGGCCACGCAGGCTCGTGGTCAGCGCCGGAACCCCGACCTTCCAGTTGCTGGAATCTGCCACCACTATGACGTCTGCCTGCAGCAGTTCCCGGTGGGTTTCGAGGAATGTCCTGAAGGTCGGCGAGCCGGCCTCTTCCTCACCCTCGATGAACAAGGTGACGCCGACGCCGAAGTCCTCCCCCAGCACCTGGTCGAGTGCACGCAGTGCACCCAGGTGCGCCATGATGCCCGCCTTGTCATCGGCGGCTCCCC
>NZ_ASZW01000048.1:4702-5690 GCF_000468215.1 Arthrobacter sp. CAL618
CCCCTGCCGTAGAGCCGGCCGTCGCGTTCGACGGCGGTAAACGGTTCGCTGTCCCACAGCTCCGGATCGCCGGGAGGCTGGACGTCGTGGTGGGCATAGAGCAGCACGGTCGGTTTGCCTGGGGCGGCGGGGCGACGCGCCACGACAGCCGGGCCGCCCGGCACCCCGTCAGTGCTGACCCGCAGCACCTGGACGTCGCTGATGCCTGCGGCGCCGATGAGCTCGGCGACGGCGGCGGCGCTGCGATCCAGTTGCGCCGGGTCGAAGGCTTCCCAGGCGATTCCCGGAATGCCCACCAGGCCTACGAGCTGACTGACCGTCTGGTCGAACCCGGCGGCTACTGCCGCCCGGAGTTCCTGTACTGAATAGTCGGTGCTGGACGAAAGCTGTTCGGGAGTCATGCTGTCGACCTTACACAGTGACCGGGACCACGGGTCCGATCAGGCCGGGTATCCTTGGAGGGTGTTTGGACGAAAAAAAGAGGCCCCTGAGGCCCCAGTAGACCAGTTACCCGCAGAGCGCCCAGTAGGCAAGGGAGCGCCGACGCCACGCCGTAGCTCGCAGGAGGCTGCGCGGAAACGGCCGTTGGTGCCTGACGACCGGAAGGCAGCCAGGGCCGCAAGCCGTGATGCGCAGCGGGCAGAGCGGCTCAAAACGCGCCAGGCCCTCGATACCGGCGATGAACGGTACCTACCGTTGCGCGACAAGGGCCCAGCCCGTCGTTACATCAGGGATTTCGTCGATGCCCGCTGGAACCTCGGAGAGTTCCTGATGGTTGCCGCCCTGGTGTTTGTGCTCCTGAGCTTTGTGCAGAACCTCCAGGTACAGGCGATCGTGTTGAACGCCTTCTGGATCCTTATCCTCGCCGTTGTGCTGGACTGTTTCCTGTTGCGGCGTTCACTCAAGTCGAAGCTGACCGCCAAGTTCGGCGAGCCTGCCCGCGGTGACCTCTGGTACGGAGTCACCCGTGGGCTGCAGCTCCGCCGGC
>NZ_ASZW01000049.1:0-4648 GCF_000468215.1 Arthrobacter sp. CAL618
CCGGGACGATGCACGCGCACGGGAACTATTGGTGGGCCTGAATCCGCAGCAGGAAGAAGCCGTCCGCCACAGCGGGTCGCCGCTACTGATCGTTGCGGGCGCCGGCTCGGGCAAAACCCGGGTGCTCAGTCACCGCATTGCCTACCTGTTGGCCATGGGCAGGGCCCACCACGGTGGGATCCTGGCAATCACCTTCACCAACAAGGCCGCCGCCGAAATGCGCGAACGCATCGAAGGCCTGGTCGGCGACGTCGCCAAGCGCATGTGGATCTCCACCTTCCACTCCTCCTGTGTGCGGATCCTGCGGCGGGAGGCAGCCTCCGTGGGGCTGAACTCCAACTTCTCCATCTACGATTCAGCCGACACGCTGCGGCTCGTCACCCTGGTGGCCAAGGGGCTGGATCTGGATCCCAAGCGGTTCACGCCCAAATCCATCCAGCACAAAATTTCGGCCCTGAAGAATGAACTGATCGATGAGGAGAGCTACGCCAGCTCAGCCAACTACTCGGACCCGTTCGAGCAGGCAGTCGCCGAGGTCTACATGGGTTACGCGCAGCGGATGCGTCAGGCCAACGCGATGGATTTCGATGACCTGATCGCCCAGACCGTCTACATGTTCAGGGCCTTCCCCGGGGTGGCCGACTACTACCGCCGCCGGTTCCGGCACGTCCTGGTGGACGAGTACCAGGACACCAACCACGCGCAGTACGCCCTGGTGCGGGAAATTGTTGGCATCACGGAGGACCCCAGCGAAAACGGGGAAGCCATTCCGCTCGCCGAACTGACGGTGGTCGGCGACTCGGACCAGTCGATCTACGCGTTTCGGGGTGCCGACGTCCGGAATATCGTCGAGTTCGAGAACGACTATCCCAATGCGCGCACCATCCTGCTGGAACAGAACTACCGGTCCACCCAGACCATCCTGAGCGCAGCCAACGCGGTGATTTCCCGCAACCCGGACCGGCCCGACAAAAAACTGTGGACCGCCGAGGGTGATGGTGAACCGATCGTCGGGTACGTGGGCGAAAACGAGCACGAGGAAGCCCGGTTTATCGCCGAGGAGATCGACCGCCTCCAGGATGAGGATGACCTTCGTCCTGGCGACGTGGCGATCTTTTACCGGACCAACGCGCAGTCCCGCTCCATTGAGGAAATCCTGATGCGCGTGGGCCTGCCGTACAAGGTGGTGGGCGGCACCCGCTTCTACGAGCGCAAGGAGATCAAGGATGCGCTCGCCTACCTGCGGGTCCTGGTCAACCAGGACGACGTCGTCAACCTCCGCCGAATCCTCAACGAACCGAAGCGCGGGATCGGGGACCGGGCCGAATACGCCGTCGCGGCGCTCGCCGAGCGGGAGCGGATGTCCTTCATGGCAGGACTCCGCCGAGCCGGCGAGGCACCGGGCCTGGCGACCCGCTCACTGAATGCAGTGAACGGCTTCGTGAAGCTCATGGATGATCTCGCTGAGGTGGCCGACGGGTCGGGTGCCTCCGCGGCACTGGAAGCGGTGCTGGAGCAGACCGGCTACCTGGCACAGTTAAGGCTGAGCAACGATCCGCAGGACGAGTCGCGGGTGGAAAACCTTGCGGAACTCGTGGCGGTGGTCCGCGAGTACGAACAGGAAAACCCTGACGGCACACTCGGCGACTTCCTGGAGCAGGTCTCGCTGGTGGCTGACGCCGACCAGATCCCCTCGGCACCCGAAGGGTCGGCTGCCGAGGTGGAACAGGCGGTCGCCGAAGCCAAACGGCTGGGTGTGGTCACCCTGATGACCCTGCACACGGCCAAGGGGCTCGAATTTCCGGTGGTGTTCCTGACCGGCATGGAGCAGGGCATCTTCCCGCATCAGCGCTCAGCTACCGACCCGAAGGAGCTGGCCGAGGAACGCCGGCTCGCCTATGTGGGGCTGACCCGCGCGCGGAAACGGCTCTACATCACCCGGTCCGAGGTGCGCAGCATGTGGGGTCAGAGCCAGTACAACCCTGCCTCGCAATTTGTCGGCGAAGTGCCCAGCGAACTCATCAAGTGGAAACGGGAAGGCGCATCCGGGCCGGTCTGGTCCGGGGGCGCGGCAATCGGAGGCAACAACCGGTTCAGCGGATCCTACTGGGGGGCCGGTGCCGCGGGTGGCGACGACACCGGGCGCGGGCTGCCCACCCGGTCGGCAACCGTCGTCGGGCGTGTGCAACCACAGAAAGAGGTGCTCTCAGTCGCGGTGGGGGACAAGGTCAACCACACCAGCTTCGGCAACGGGACCATTCTGGCCGTCGAGGGAGCGGGCGACAAGACGGTGGCGAAAGTGTCGTTCGACGTTGGCGAGAAGCGCCTCCTGCTGAGGTATGCGCCGCTGACCAAGACGGGGTAGTTCATTAGCTCATCAGGTTACATTTCTACAAACCATAGAACTGTGGCCTTGGTCACTAAACGGGTAGTCTGTGAAAGGCGCTGAACGCCAAGGGACTAAAGTTCCCTGTGTAAACCTACTTCGACGTAGAAGGACACTGGCCTGTGGATCTGTTCGAATATCAGGCGCGCGATCTTTTTGAGGCACACGGAGTACCCGTGCTCGCCGGCATCGTGGCGCATACCCCCGAGGAAGCAAAGGCGGCAGCCGAGAAAATTGGCGGTGTCGTCGTCGTCAAGGCTCAAGTCAAAGTTGGAGGCCGCGGTAAAGCGGGCGGCGTCAAAGTCGCAAAGACCCCCGATGAGGCGTTCAAGTACGCCTCGGACATCCTTGGCATGGACATCAAGGGCCACACCGTTCACAAGGTGATGATCGCGCAGGGCGCTGACATCGCCGAGGAGTATTACTTCTCGGTACTGCTGGACCGGTCCAACCGCAACTACCTGGCCATGTGCTCGGTGGAGGGCGGCGTGGAAATTGAGCAGCTCGCGGTTGAGCGTCCCGAAGCGCTGGCCCGCATCGCCGTCGACCCCGCTGTGGGCATCGACCAGGCGAAGGCCAACGAGATCGTGGAGACCGCAGGGTTCGCTCCTGAGCTGCGCGAGGGTGTTGCCCACGCGATCATCAAGCTGTGGGACGTCTTCGTCTCAGAAGACGCCACCCTGGTGGAGGTCAATCCGCTGGTGCAGACCGGAAGCGGCGAGATCATTGCCCTCGACGGCAAAGTCACCATCGACGAGAACGCTGCGTTCCGTCAGGCCGGCCACGCCGAGCTTGAGGACCAGGACTCGGCTGACCCACTGGAGGCCAAGGCGAAGGCCAACGACCTCAACTACGTCAAGCTCGACGGCGAAGTGGGGATCATCGGCAACGGTGCCGGTCTGGTCATGTCAACGCTCGACGTCGTCGCCTACGCCGGCGAAGCCCACGGCAATGTGCGTCCAGCGAACTTCCTGGACATTGGCGGTGGAGCATCGGCTGCTGTGATGGCTGCCGGACTCGACGTCATCCTGAACGACCCTCAGGTCAAGAGCGTGTTCGTCAACGTGTTCGGTGGCATCACCGCGTGTGACGCGGTCGCCAACGGCATTGTCGAAGCGCTCCAGATCCTGGGCGACAAGGAAAACAAGCCACTGGTAGTCCGCCTCGACGGCAACAACGTTGAGGAAGGCCGCCGCATTCTCGCCGAGGCGAACCACCCAATGGTCACCCTCGCCGACACCATGGATGAAGGCGCCGACAAGGCCGCCGAATTGGCTTACGCCGCCCGCTGATCGAGCCTGCACTCCCCGGCTAGTGTTCTGCCGGGTCCAAAGGATTAAGGAATAACGTATGTCAATTTTTCTCAACAAAGACTCCAAGGTCATTGTGCAGGGCATCACCGGCGGCGAAGGCACCAAGCACACCGCGCTGATGCTCGCTGCCGGCACCCAGGTGGTCGGTGGGGTCAACGCCCGCAAGGCTGGCACCACCGTCACCCACGGTGACGTCACCCTGCCGGTCTTCGGTAAGGTCAGCGAAGCGATGACCGAAACCGGCGCCGACGTGTCGATCGTCTTCGTCCCCCCGGCCTTCACCAAGGACGCGGTGATCGAGGCCATCGAGGCCGGCATCGGACTCGTCGTAATCATCACCGAGGGCGTCCCCGTGCAGGACTCGGCCGAGTTCTGGGCCCTCGCCCAGTCCAAGGTCGACGCCGACGGCAACCAGGTCACCCGGATCATCGGCCCTAACTGCCCAGGCATCATCACGCCGGGGGAGTCCCTGGTCGGCATCACCCCGGCGAACATCACCGGTAAGGGTGGCGTGGGCCTCGTGTCCAAGTCAGGCACCCTGACCTACCAGATGATGTTCGAGCTGCGCGACCTCGGTTTCTCCACCGCCATCGGCATCGGCGGTGACCCCATCGTCGGAACCACCCACATCGACGCACTTGCTGCGTTCGAGGCGGACCCCGAGACCAAGGCCATCGTCATGATCGGCGAAATCGGTGGCGACGCCGAAGAGCGTGCCGCCGAATACATCAAAGCCAACGTCACCAAGCCGGTTGTCGGCTATGTGGCAGGCTTCACCGCACCCGAGGGCAAGACCATGGGCCACGCCGGCGCCATTGTGTCCGGCTCAGCGGGTACGGCTCAGGCCAAGAAGGAAGCCCTTGAGGCTGCAGGCGTGAAGGTCGGCAAGACGCCGTCCGAGACCGCCAAACTGCTCCGCGAAGTGTACGCGGGACTGTAATTCCTTCAG